>WQYJ01000023.1 GCA_009781325.1 Propionibacteriaceae bacterium
CAATGGTGGCGCTGACTTCATAGGTCTCGTCCATGTGGAGCCCAATCCGGATGGAGCACCTGCCTTCGGCATTTGAGTAGCACTGATGTGCGCTGTATTGAGCATCCGGTGACACAGAAAAATCAACTTTGACACCCTGGAGCGGCTGCCCATTCTCATCGTGCACCACGACAACAGCTTTTACCTCGGGTAGCGGTGCTGCTTGCTGGAAAGAATCCACATAGAGACGGGCACCTGGTTCATCCATGATGGGTGCAGTGAAGGTAACCGTTTCTGGGCCGAGATTGTAGGTGTCACCGTCGATTGTGAGCGCTGCTCGGACCTCAAAACTCTTTGCGGCTGATGACATGATAAAACTTGTGTAAGTCCCGTCTTCATTGTTACGTATTGGTGTTGCTAATTGACCTGCCGCAGCACCGGAACTCACATCAACAAAGCTGAAGACATCATGGACATCCCGGGTGATAAAATCTGTGAACGGGTGACCTGAAACATCCTTGACGGTGATTGTCACCTCCCAGCCATCCCAATAACTTGCATAGACCACACTGCCAGACTTCGGGGCAATCTCCCATGTGACGGTGTAAGCAGGAGGAGGCGGAGCTAGGTTGAAAACAACACTGACTGTTCCAGAACCGGAGATATCCTGGCTGCCGATCTTCGCCGAGATGATCGCTGTTGCTGTGTCATCAGCGTTCACCGTCACCGTGCAGGTGCCGTCTGCACCGGTCGTACAGCTTGAGTCGGAGAGGTACGCGTCCCCCGAACCGGAGACTGACAAATCAACAACGACACCAGACATCGTTGCACCCTCGGTATCCTTGACCATTACTGTGACATCGACTTCAGTTCCTGCCTCGGCGATCGCTGCCGACACAGAGACTGAGGATTGAGCTGGATCTGGGGCACTATCGCACGAGATGAAGGTCACTGAAAGATCGGGGGAAAGCTTGTCGGTGTAACCGGTCTGATACAAGCTCACGACCACGGTTTCAGCCACAGTATTGGTGAGGGTTGTTGTCAAGACGCCTTGGGCATTGCTGGTGGCTTCATCTGGATCCACAATCGCCGAACCAGTGACCGTGAAGTACGCGTCCGTGTCAGGGGCACGGTCTCCATTGGATTGAATGAGTGTCGCCGTGAGGAGGCTTTCTTCACCCACACACAGTTGCGTACGGTCAGCAAACAGTGTGCTCCTATGGAAGAACTCGATGGCTTGATTGCTGGCTTTGGTCTCTCCATCTATGACAATGTCCATGGTGTAGGCGCCAACCTGAGATGCAGTGAGGTTAGCAGAATAGGTCCCATCGCCATTATTAGTAACAGTGCTTACCTGGACATTGCTTGAGGATGGAGTAATCACAATCAGTGATGTATCAAAAGTGGGTATTTTCTCTAAATTCCCATCTTCCAAGGTCAGTGTTACGGTAATCGGATAGCCGAGAACCTGTTTACTGGGACCGTAGGAAAGGCTGGTTTTCCCCACGCTTGGGGTGCAACCATCAGCCAACTTGAAAAGAATCGTCACTGGTGAGTTCACCAGTTCTTCGGATGCTCCATCTAGCTTCGCGTGAACCTCTACTGTATTGGTGTATACCAGGGCACCGCTCGGTATCGTCAAGGTGATCATGCCGTCAGAGCCAGTGGTTGACGACCTGACTTGCGACCCTATAGTGAAGTTGACCTTGTGTCCGCTGAGGGGGTCGCCAGAGCTATCCAGAATTGTCGCGACCACATCCGCCTCGGCTGGCGTTGCATCACAGGACTTGGTAATAGTCTGGGTCACAGGTGTCAGTGTTGACTTCGTCGGTGATGGGATCCCGCATGGTCCTGTTGGATTGATGGTGATCTCGTACGGGGAGGCTGCGATCGGCACCGGATCACCGCCAACAGTGACAAAGGCAGCCACAGTGAGGGTTCTCAGAAAGGCAGAACCAATTACGGTCAGGGTTGCTGTTGCTTTTCCTAAAGCATTCGTTGTCGCCGTCACAGGGTCTTTCCAGTCTTCACCGTCGAAGGTCACCGGAATTCCAACCATCGGATTGTCGGCATCATCAACGACCAAGGCTGTGAAAGCGATCGGGAGTGAGGCACCGCAATCGAGATCATAGCTGTCCTGATCGAAACTGAGAGTCGACTTTGCAGGGTTCGGACCGCTGACGTAGAACCGAATGGTAGACGTGTAGGTTGGGTTCGACGCATAACCTGACTCCACTGTGTACGTGCCCGGTGTTGTCGAGGTGAGCAGTGCGGTGTAGACCCCGGTTGAAGGGTTACTCACCGCTGAGACACTCACGTTTGTTGACGAAGGTGTGAACTTCACTTGACTAGTGTCGGGAAACTGAACAGGTTGGTTCAGTTCATCGACGACAGTCATGGTCATAGTCCATGAGTCGGACCCATTCGATAGGACATACTTACCCCCGGAAGTAATGGCTGGGGAGGCAGTGAAACTGAACTCCGCAGCAACAGCAATCGATGATGATGCGCCGATGATAGTCAAAGATGCGGCAACTAATGCCATGGTAATACGACGGACAAGAATGCTCATGGTGAACTCCTTCGTTCTCTCCACCCAGTCTGCTATTCAAATATCCTATCAGGCAATTGACTGGGCGGGTTGTCCGAGCAGTTCAGCGTACTGGCGAAGACCTGTGTTGATCAGACGTACGATGAAAACCCAGGCGACAACAATGAGGACAGCGAAGAGGATATAGAGTGCAGCCTCAGAGTGGATGGTGAAAGCGAAGAAATCCCACAACATATGGAGAGCAAACGGAACAGCGAATAGAGCAAGGAACTTACCCCAGGCCATATTCTTCAGACTGATTTGCCTGGAGCCTGGAGCTTGAGCGAGCATGAGGGCTGCCCCGGCGATGGCTGTCCACACGATGTGCCCTCCCACGGAGAGCATCCCGCGCAGCAGGAGGACCATTTCCATATTGCCTCTGACCCACGCCGTTGTTCCATACCCCATGGTCTCGAAGACAGCGAACCCTGTTCCGACGATCGCGCCAACGAGAAGACCATTGGAGATCAGGCAGCCATAGAGCTTGCGGACAAGGATAACAACCGCGATCAACTTGGCAGCTTCCTCGGCAAACCCGATAAAGATGGCCTGGATGAATGCTCCCCCGATCCCATATCCTGAGGTCGTAAACACTTCCGTTACTGCTGAGACGACGAAGGTCAGAAGCAGGGATAGCGCCCCGCCGATGAAGAAGATGCGGACAACATCGAAGAATGACAGATTCTTAGCCTGGTTGAACTCCCAGAAGAACACCATGATGGTCGCGGGTACTACGAGGGCCCCGGTGAAGATTACACCTGGGACCACGTTTCCAGATGTGTCGGAGAAGATGGCCATGCAGAGCCAGAGAATAAGATTCGCGCCCAGCAATACTCCGAAGACCCGCGAATACAACCAGGGTAATCTCCACTGACGGTCATAGAGTGCAGCTTCAGTTCCTGAGTACATCAAGGCATCCATATCGGCGCGGGAATGCTTCTTGAAGGTGTCGCGGAAGAGATCCTTGAACTTCAGGATCGCTTCCCCTTCGTAACCGGTGATGGAGTCGAAAGCCTTCTGAACAGTGGCCTTACCCTGTTGGAGAAACTGGCCGCCCCCGTTCGGATGCTGACCGGGAGGTACGGGATAAGGCGCAGGATAGTACTGCATCATCCCCGGCTGACCGTACGCTTGCGGGGGCATCTGCTCCTGCATGGGCATCTGTGCTATTGGCTGCATCTGTTCCGACGGCTGACCGTACGCCTGCGCAGGCATCTGGGGCTGCATCGGCATCTGCGGGGGCATCTGCTCTGGCTGGGTGGGGTACGCCTGCGGCGGCATCCCAGCAGGAGGCATCCCTAGCCCCGACGGATCCATCGGCACAGCCGCGGGCTGCATCATAGACCGTGCCCGAGCATCCTGAATGGCTGCCAGCACATGCGGATCACCGCGGGAGGCTAACCAATCCAGAAGTCCTGGATAGGTATTGGGGTGATCGACTAGTGCCACCCAGAGATCCGGATGGCCCTGTGCGATCTCAAAAAGGACGCCTGCAGGCGTACGTGGATCTTGCAGAGCGGCAATCGCCCCAACCCTATCAATCACAGGAACCTCCGGTGAATTATGCTTCGACAGCAGCCCTACGCATGGGATCGATGGGAACACCAGGCCCCATTGTTGAACTGAGCGTGATCTTGCGCACGTAACGGCCCTTGGAAGTTGATGGCTTCAGACGAAGAACTTCCTCGATGGCAGCGTTGAAGTTGTCCAGCAGCATCTCGTTGGTGAAGGAGGCCTTCCCGATGATGAAGCAGACATTGGCGTGACGATCAGCGCGGAACTCGATCTTGCCGCCCTTGATGTCTGTGACAGCCTTGGCCACATCCATGGTGACAGTGCCTGTCTTCGGGTTAGGCATCAAGCCGCGAGGACCGAGGATACGGCCGAGCTTGCCGACCTTACCCATGAGATCCGGGGTGGATACCACTGCGTCGAAGTCCAGGTAGCCGCCGGCTACCTTGTCGATCAACTCATCAGCGCCGACCTCATCGGCTCCAGCCGCGAGTGCGGCTGCCGCATTATCACCGGTGGCGAAGACGAGGACCCTGGCCGTCTTGCCTGTTCCGTGCGGGAGATTCACCGTACCTCTAACCATCTGATCCGCTTTACGGGGATCGATGCCGAGCCTCATGGCTACTTCGACGGTTTCGTCAAACTTTGCTGATTTCATCTCCTTGACGATGGAGATAGCTTCTGCAGCGGTGTGCATTTTCTGTGGGTCGCGCTTGGTTTCAGCTGCGCGGTAAGCCTTGCTGCGCTTCATAGCTGGTTCCTTTCTTTGTGAGCCATCTCGCGTGATGGCTGTTCCAGATGTGGTACGGGGTACGCTGCCCCCTCCCACGTGGGTGGGTATTACCCTTGATCGATGGTCACTCCCATAGAGCGGGCTGATCCTTCAACGATCTTCATCGCTGCATCAATGTCGTTGGCATTGAGGTCAGGCATCTTGGTTTCCGCGATGGCGCGTACCTGATCTTTGGTGATCGATGCGACCTTAATCTTCAACGGATTCGCAGACCCAGACGGAATCCCCGCAGCCTTCTTGATGAGCTCAGAGGCGGGAGGGGTCTTGGTAATGAACGTGAAGGTTCGATCTTCATAAATGGTGATCTCAACCGGGATCACGGTGCCGCGCATGGCTTCTGTTGCATTGTTGTATTGCTTGCAGAAGTCCATGATGTTGACACCATGGGGGCCGAGAGCAGTACCGACCGGAGGGGCCGGTGTGGCAGAGCCAGCGTTCAAGGCAACCTTGACGATGGCCGCAACCTTTTTCTTGCCAGGCATTCGGGTCCTTTTCCTAGATCCCCGCGGACTTTCCGCGAGGGTTCCACGGCGTACCGTGGGTTTTTGCTCTGTGGCGAGCGTGCCCTGTGTTACAGGGCCGGATTAGATCTTAGCGACCTGATCCAAAGTTAAATCAACCGGAGTATCGCGGCCCATGAATTCCAGGGTCGCCTTCAGCCGTGAAGTATGGGTGTTGATCTCAGTGATCGTGGCATGGACACCGGTGAAGGGTCCGTCAGTCAGCATGACCGAGTCACCAACTTTGAAGTCGACGAGTTCAACCTTCTTCTTGCGTGCCGGCTTGCCGCCTTCCTTCTCCGTCCTCAGAGCCAGGGCTGCCGGGAGAAGCATCTCCACAACCTCATCCAGACTCAGCGGAACAGGGCTATTGGCGTGCCCAACGAAACCGGTAACCGAAGGAGTGTGACGTACTGCCGACCATGAATCATCAGTCATGTCCATGCGTACGAGAACATATCCAGGAAGTACGGTTCTGGTCACGGTCTTCTTGACACCATTACGGATTTCGATGACGTCTTCCGTAGGAACAATAGTGTCGTAGATGAAGTCCTCCATATTCAGGGTCTTCACGCGAGAATCCAGGTTCTGCTTAACCCTCTTCTCCATCCCTGAATAGGTGTGTACGACGTACCAGTCGCCAATTTCGTTCTCCAGGGACGCGCGGATTTCGGCGCGTACTGCGTCCGCATCGTCATCATCGAAGTCGGACTCATCGACGACCTCGGTTTCTTCGTCGGAGTCGTCTAAACCGAAAACAAGCTCGGTCTCCTCCTCAACCTCTTCGTCACTGCCGCCGAGGTCGAGGTTGATCTCGAGGTCTTCTTCAACGACGTCCTCACTGAGATCGAGATTCAGTTCAGCGTCATCAAAGATCATCTCTTCGTCAGCCATAAATTACCTTCCTCAACTAAACAGTTTCAGCATCAACCAGCCGAACAGAACATCGAGAAGTCCAATGAATGCAATCATGAACAACACGAAAACTAGAACGACAATAAAGTACTGGAGGAGTTGTGCGCTCGTTGGCCACGAGACCTTCTTCAACTCCTGAACAACCTGGCCTATGAACTCCCCAAGTCCGGTTCTCTTCTGCGTATCCGCAGCCGTCGCCTCAGCCCGTGAGCGTGTGGGACGATTCTTCTTGCCCGAAGCAGTTGCGGAACTCTCGACAACAGCGGCGGCCTTCTTCGAGGAAGAATCCTTCTTCTTGGACTCGCCATCCTTCTTCTTGCCGGAAGAATCCTTATCTTTCTTCTTGCCTTCGCCAGAAGAATCCTTGTCCTTCTTCTTGTCGGAAGAGTCCTTGTCCTTCTTCTTGGGCTTTACTTCGATGACCTCGTCATCGTCAGCCTCGTCGATATCGACATCAAACTCAACCTCGTCGAGCTCGTCTTCATCAAACTCGTCTTCATCAAATTCATCTTCGTCAAGCTCATCGTCATCATCGGCTTCCCCGCCCAGACCACGGAACATTGCTAGGATCGACCCTGCGTCATCGCTTTCGTCGAACTCTTCGTCATCAGCAACGGCCTCGTCAACCTCGTCGACGATGTCCTCAATCTCTGCCTCTTCCTGCGCCTCGTCGGCCTCGTCGGCTTCTTCAGCTTCTTCAACAGCCTCATCAACGACTTCGGTCGTGTCCTCTGCTTGGGTTTCCTCCACCTCGTCGGCTTGTGCCTCCTCGGCTTCCTCCGTTGCGGCATCCTCCTCGGCAGATTCGTCCAGTGGAACAACCATGTCCCGAATGCCTGCAATCAAGTCGTCGGCATTATCTGGGGCCGGTGCAGCATCGGGAGAACCGGCATCCTCAACCTCATCTGCTGTAGGCGCAGCATCGACCTCGGGGAGATCCTTGTCGGGTTCATTCGAACCCTTGGGGGGCTTCTTAGCAGCCACTGAACTTCCTTCTACTTCTTAACCGGTACGGCTATCCACATGGATTTCCGCATCGCGGCCCTGGTGTCTTGCAGGGACATAACCTTCCCTAGCAGGGCAAGAGGGACTCGAACCCCCAACCTGCGGTTTTGGAGACCGCTGCTCTACCAATTGAGCCATTGCCCTAAAAGGTTAGCTGCCCTTGGGAAGGCATAGGACAGCCTAGGTCAAATGACCACAAGGGTCTAGTGTACGCTAATTCTCCCCCTAGGTCGAATGGTGGGATTTGAGAGGGTGCGTGTTCGGAGGGACGTCCTTTTTTGCGACAAAACGACCGCACCCCGATACACATGGTTTATGGTGATTGTGCCTAAGTCACTGAGAACAAGGTTCGGTAATCGTGGACAAATCCACCAACCCCCGCGCGTTCAAGAGCCACCAACACATCTTCTTCCTGTTGTGAAGGCCGTTGTGCATCAAGTGCCTGAATGAGAATGATGCTCCGGATGATTTCTGGAGCAAGATCCAGCATGTCCTGAAGAAAACAGTCTGGGCCTACGGCTTCTAAACCAAACTTCTCCAACTCTTCACTGGGAAAGTGACTGAGGTTGTCTGTCACAATGAGATCAGCACGACCGACTTGGGCAGCCGCGACTATGTGCCTGTCATGAGGGTCAGGCAGACTAATACCAGAAATCATAGGTCCGTATCCACACACAATTGATTCTTCGAAAGCTCTACGCATCTGATCCAGACGGTAATACACTCGCGACGGTGGCAATTCTGGATGAACCTTCGGCACAACCTGGAGCACTTCCTCAAGCACTTGCTGAGACCACTTGGGTCTGAACAATCCTCTCTCAGCGCATCTCCAGATTGTGTCAAATAAGGCCATTGGTACCAGCACATTGGAGTCTAGGAATGCTGTAAACACTAAGCTGGCCTCCCTCGTCTGGCTTCACGCAACGCTTCTGCATACATTTCTGCGGTTGCTTCATAGAGACCATCAGCAACCGCCTGCCGCGTTAGTTCGGCGAGTTTAGCCTGACGCTGGGTATCCTGGTTACGCTTGAATGCTAAGAGATCGTCGAGACGTACGATGCGGTGTCTGCGAGGTTTTTCATATGGGATGGCACCATCTTCTAGGAGTCTGACAAGTGTTGGTCGCGAGACTCCAAGTATCTCGGCTGCCTGCGATGTCGTTAAGCGCATAGACACAGGGGCTACAGTCACAGCCGAGCCATTTGCCAAAGCAAGGACCACCCTTGTCAGCACATCATAGACTTCAGGGGGGATATCGGTCTTCTTGCCATCTGGCGCAATAAGAGATGCTTGTCGACCGTAATTGTCTAAGAAACTCTCAATTTCTTCGATGAGGGTTGTGTCTGCTGGAGGCAGCACCGTCTCATCAGCGCGCTCATTAACTCGATCTATTACTGTGGTACTCATCCCCTCAGTATTCCACAGAAACGTACAAAACGAAAGATTCGGCCAAAACGAAAATAGTAAACTTGGGGGACCAACCAGGTATCGCATCGAAACTGAGAGCTTTTTGGCAGGAGTCCAGTCCACAAAGTCGATAGACTGACCGGTGACACCTATCTTCCAGAGTAGGGAGGTATCCCCGCATATGATCGATTCACAGCTCATTATCGACCAACACAGCGTCCAAGAGTGGGCGGCTGATTATCGTACTGCGCCTGTGGTTATTAAGTTAACCGGGGTTGAGCGTACGGCGATCGAGGTTTTTCTGGCAATGAAGAAGATCAACCTCCACTGCTTCATTTTGGAGAGCGCTGAGGACGCCGATGCAACGGGACGCTACACCTTCATCGGGGTTGACCCGCTTTTGGAACTGGCGTGCAAGGATGGCTTCCTCACCATGCGAGGGATGGTTGACTACGAGGCTTTCGTGGACTCCCCAACCCCGTACATCTCCCAAGTGATCGCGGACAACCGCGGACCGCGGATCGAGGGGTTGCCGCCCTTCACAGGCGGCCTGGCTGGTTACATCAGCTTCGACTACATCAAGTACTGCGAGCCGAGTTTGAGGCTCGACGCCGCCGATGAAGAGCGGTTCCGTGACGTTGATCTTATGCTCTTCAACAAGGTCATTGCCTTCGACCACCACACCGACGAGGTGTACCTGATGCGTACGATCGCCTTGGATAACGTCGATGACAACTATGCAATAGCGCTTGGATGTCTGGATGAGATGAGCTATCTCATCACTGACGGCGAACTGGCTGACCTGCCTGCGTTGCGTACGACATCGCCGTTCGAGCCGCTGTTCACCCAGGAAGAGTTCATCGATGTCGTCGCCAAGGCGAAGGACTATATCTATGAGGGCGACATCTTCCAGGTCGTACCCTCCAACAGACTGCGGGCCAGCGCTGAAGGAAGTCTTTTCGAGACCTATCAGCTTCTCAAGGAAACCAACCCAAGCCCCTACATGTTCTACTTCTCCTCTCCGGAGATTGAGTTAGCCGGTGCCAGCCCCGAGACCCTGGTCAAACTCACTGGTGATGAGGTGATTACCTATCCGCTGGCAGGTACGCGCCCGCGCGGGGCAACCGCAGAAGAAGATGCCAAACTCGAAGCTGAACTGCTTGCTGATGAGAAGGAGATCGCCGAACATACGATGCTAGTGGACCTCGGTCGCAATGACATCGGTAAGATCGCTGACATTGGTACGGTCAAAGTCAAGGATTTGATGAAAGTCCTCAAGTTCTCCCATGTCATGCATATCGGCTCGGTTGTGTCTGGGAGAATCCGCGAGGGTTTGACTGCGATGGATGCCATCGAAGCCGTACTGCCGGCAGGGACCCTGTCTGGGGCACCGAAGATTCGAGCCTGTGAAATCATCAATGAACTTGAAGGGGTTAAGCGGGGTGTCTATGGGGGTGCCATCGGCTATATCTCCAATACCGGTGACATGGATACCTGCATCGCGATCCGCCTGGCTTACAAGAAGGGCGGGACTGTTTATACTAGGGCCGGGTGCGGGATCGTCGCCGACTCGGTGGCCGAAACCGAGTACGAGGAGACCGTCAACAAGATGAAAGCTGTCATGAATGCCATCAACGCCCCCGAGGCGACCGTATGATCCTCATCATTGATAACTACGACTCTTTTACGTATAACCTCTACCAGATGGTTGGGGAGTGTGTCAGTGGGGACAGTCGTGACAATGGGGACGGTCCTTTTTGTCATGTTCCCCTTGCGGGGAATATGACAAAAAGGACCGTCCCCATTGTCACGGAGATCCAAGTGATCCGCAACGATGCTATGTCTGTTGATGACGTGGCCGCCCTTGCCCCATCGCACATCATCCTCTCCCCCGGCCCCGGTCACCCCCGGGATGCGGGAATCTGTATCGATGTCATCAAGCAATTAGCTGGGACCGTACCGATCCTAGGAATCTGCTTAGGCCACCAAGCAATCTGTGAGGCTTACGGTGCAACAGTCACCCATGCTCGGTCGTTGATGCACGGAAAGTCCTCACCGGTGAGCATCGTCGCTGACGACCCGCTCTTTTACGGTCTGGGTCCAGAAATCCAGGTTGGCCGCTATCACTCTCTCGCTGCTGACCCCGCCACCATTCCAGACACCTTGGTGGTCACTGCCATCTCTGACGACGATGAAATCCAAGCTGTCCGCCACAAAGACTTCTCCGTCCACGGCCTGCAGTTCCACCCAGAATCCATCCTCACCCCCCAAGGCGCAAGAATCCTTGACACCTTCCTAGGAGTGGGAATCTAACAGGGGCATTCGACTACGCGTACGTTTGCATGGCAAACTCGCCATGTAAACGTACGCGTAGTCCCGCTTTCTCGACACGGTAGCGGGGGAACCACTGCTGATCCTAAGGGAACCGCGTACGATGAGAGGGTTAGACCACTAGAATCCGGCATAGAGAGTATTCATGACAGAGAACATCAGTGAAGCAATACAGTTGGCAGTCAGACGACAAGATCTTTCCTATGACCTAGCTGAAGCGGTCATGGATGAGATCATGAACGGGGAAGCCACCCAGATCCAGATGGCAGCGTACTTGACTGCGATGAGTCTCAAGGGTGAAACGATCACTGAGATCACTGCCTCGGCTGCTGGGATGCGTAAGCACTGCGTTCGGGTTCTGAATGATATGCCGGTTCTTGAGATCGTTGGGACGGGCGGGGACCGGGCTAATACCTTTAATATTTCTACGACCAGTTCTTTGGTCATCTCAGCCGCGGGGATCCGCGTTGCTAAGCATGGCAACAGGGCTGCTAGTTCTAAGTCCGGAGCCGCAGATGTTCTCGAAGCACTGGGGGTCAAGATCGACATCTCGCCGGAAAAGAGCCTCGAGGTTCTCAATCAGATCGGGTTGTGCTTCCTCTATGCCCAGAACTACCACCTGGCTATGAAGTTTGTTGCACCAGTACGCTCTGAGCTTGGGATTCGTACCATCTTCAATATCCTGGGCCCATTGGTGAATCCTGCTGGTGCATCCATGGAGTTGCTGGGAGTCTATGACGAGGATCTGGTTGAGCCCTTGGCGAAGGTGCTGAATAACCTGGGTGTGGAATTGGCGATGGTTGTTCATGGTCAAGACGGGCTCGATGAGATTTCGATGAGTGCGCCGACAACGGTATGTGAGGCGCGCCACGGAGAGTTCAAGCTCTACACTCTGAACCCCGAGAAGTACGGCTTCCAGCTTTGCCGTAAGGAGGATTTGTCGGGAGGTACGCCTGCGCAAAACGCTGAGATCACACGGGCTATCCTGTCTGGAGAATCGGGGCCGAGGACTGATGCCGTACTGATGAATTCTGCTGCTGCGATCTATCTGGCGCGCGAGGAGCTTTCGATGACAGCGGCTGTAGAGATTGCTCGCGAGACAATCGCCTCAGGCAAGGCGCTGGCCCAATTGGAAGCCTTCATTGCATTGACCAACAGTTAGGCCGCGAATCCAGTGATCTATCCCTGCTGGGTGTCACAAGTGTGCGTTGGTGGCGGCAGGGGTTGGTTGAATCAGACTAAACTGAGCAGATGACAATTCTCGACACCCTTGCTTGTGAAGCCCGTGAACGGGTGGAGGCTGATCTGGTGCAGGTCGGCCTGGATGAGATGATTCACCGTTGTGCGGACACGCAGATCCGGGCGGGGTTCCCCTTTGAGCAGGCATTGCGCTCCCCTGGGTTGAGTGTGATCGCTGAGGTGAAGAAGGCGTCGCCATCGAAGGGTTTGATTAGCTCCGATTTTGATTATCTTCGGATTGCTCGGGCTTATGAGGATGGTGGTGCAGCGGCTATTTCTGTGCTTACTGAGCCCAAGCGTTTCCTGGGGTCTGACCAGTATTTGGTGGAGATTGGCTCGGGGGTGAGCATCCCTATTCTGCGTAAGGATTTCACCGTTGATGCTTATCAGATCTATCAATCGAGGGTATTGGGTGCTTCGGCAGTGCTGCTGATTTGTTCTATTTTGTCTGATGATCAGTTAGCGGAGTTTTTGGGTTTGGCTGATGCTTGTGGGTTGTCATGTTTGGTGGAGGCACATGATGGAGACGAGGTGGATCGGGCAGTACGGCTTGGAGCCAGGGTTGTCGGGGTGAACAACCGCAACCTTCACGACTTCAGTATGAATACAGCTAACAGCGCTGGTTTGCGCGGGTTCGTACCTGGTGATCGGCTCTTTGTTTCTGAATCAGGGGTGATGACCCCTGCTGATGCAGCCCAGGCAGCAGCCATGGGCGCAGATGCGATTCTGGTCGGCGAGGCTCTCATGCGCGCGGCGGACCCTGGGGAGTTGCTGCGACAGATGATGGCTGCAACTCAAGACCCAACCCCCCGGTCATCCTGCCGAAGGCAGGACCCCCGGAAGGTAACTGAGGACTCTACCCAAGACCCTACCCCCCGGTCATCCTGCCGCAGGCAGGACCCCCGGAAGGTAACTGAGGACTCTACCCACGACCCTACGTCGGCCGCCGGGGGTCCTGCACCTACGGCGCAGGATGACCTAACCCACGACCTAACCCACGACCTAACCCACGACCTAACCCACGACCCTACGTCGGCCGCCGGGGGTCCTGCCTGGCGGCAGGATGACCGGGGGTTGGCGGTTAAAATCTGCGGGATTACGCGGGAGGCTGACGTACCTGTCCTCAATGAGATGCGCCCGGAATACGTAGGGTTTATTTTCTATCCGCCGAGCCGACGCAATGTCGATCTGGAAACAGCGCACCGCCTGCGTACGCTCATAGACCCTCGGATTGTGACAGTAGGTGTCTACATCGACGCTGAGATTGCCGAGATCGCACAGGCGGTTGAGTCGGGGACGGTCTCCATGGTCCAACTCCACGGGCACGAGCATGCTGCCTACAGATCCGCCCTGCGGAAAGCCATCGGAAAAACACCGATCATTCAGGCCTTTGCCATCAACAACACCGCCGCGATCCAGGACTGCGACACCGAGTTCATCCTCATCGACTCCGACATGCCGGGATCGGGTCAGGGGTTCGATTGGACCCACATGACTCAAGTTCGTACCTTGTGCGAAGACACTCCGATCTTCCTCGCCGGAGGGCTGACTCCTGCGACCGTACGCGAGGCAGCTAGACTAGGTCTTTACGCTGTGGACGTCGCATCGGGGGTCGAAACCGATGGTGTCAAGGATCCACACAAAGTACGAGCCTTTATCGAAGCAGTACGAAAAGGAGGGGGCCAATGACCGGACGATACGGCATCCATGGGGGCCAATACATCCCCGAGACCCTGATGACCGAGATCCAGGCTCTCACTGAGGCCTATGAGTTATTCAAAGACGACCCGGACTTTCAGGATGACCTGAATCACTTGCTCGTTGAGTACGCTGGCCGGCCCTCACTGCTCTATCTAGCCCAGAACATGACTGAGGACCTAGGCGGCGCGAAGGTTTACCTCAAGAGAGAGGACTTGAACCACACTGGTTCCCACAAAATCAACAATGTCCTCGGCCAATGTCTCCTCGCCAAGCGTATGGGCAAGACCCGTGTGATTGCCGAAACCGGTGCCGGCCAGCATGGAGTGGCAACAGCCACCGCCGCTGCGCTGTTGGGCCTGGAATGCGAGGTATTCATGGGCCACGAAGACATCGAGCGCCAAGCCTTGAATGTTTATCGCATGGAGTTGCTCGGATCGACCGTACATCCTGTTTGCTCGGGCACCCAGACTCTCAAAGACGCGGTCAATGAGACCATGCGTGAATGGACGCGGCGTATCTCTGACACTCACTATGTGTTGGGTTCTGTGATGGGCCCCCATCCTTTCCCAGTGATGGTCCGCGACTTCCAGTCGGTGATTGGCAGAGAAGCGCGGGCTCAGATTCTGGCGAAGGAAGGCAAACTCCCGCAAGCAGTATTGGCCTGTGTCGGCGGCGGCTCCAATGCGATGGGGATCTTCTACCCTTTCCTGGAGGATCCTGTTGCCCTGATTGGGTGTGAGGCTGCTGGTGAAGGGGTAGAGACCGAGCGTACTGCAGCGACGATTGCCACCGGTTCACTGGGAGTCTTCCATGGGATGAAGTCCTATTTCTGCCAGGATGAGGTCGGCCAAATCGCGCCAGTGTATTCGATCTCCGCAGGTCTGGATTATCCCGGGATTGGCCCTGAACATGCGTGGCTGCATGATACTGGGCGCGCTTCGTACGTAGCGATCACCGACGAGGAGGCCGTGGATTCATTGGAATACCTGGCCCGAACTGAGGGAATCATCTGCGCAATCGAATCGGCCCATGCTGTGGCGTACGCTCGGTTGATTGTGCCGGAAATGGAACCGGATCAGTCTGTGATCATCTGCCTGTCAGGGCGCGGTGACAAGGATGTTGTATCCATTGCACGCTACCGCGGGCGCGAGATCGGACAGGGGTGATCATGTCAATCCAGAGAATTAACAGTGCCTTCACTGACAAAGCTTTTATCGCCTTTTTAACCGGTGGTGACCCGAGCTTGGAGGATACTCGCCGCTACATCAACGTCCTTGCGAAAGCTGGGGCAAGTCTGATTGAGATCGGCATCCCCTTCTCGGATCCGATTGCTGAGGGTCCGGTCATTCAGGAAGCCTCCGTGAGGGCTCTGGCTGCTGGTACGACCCCGGAGAAGCTCTTCACTTTAGTTGAGCAGTTGCGTACGCAGGATGGTATCACGATCCCGCTGGCGTTGATGACCTACCTCAACCCGGTTCACCACTATGGGTACGAGGCATTCTTCACCCGCGCTGGTGAGGTTGGAGTCGATGCGATCATCATCCCGGACCTCCCCTGGGAGGAGCATTCCGAAATCGGCACCGCTGGTGATCACGGCGTGAGTCTGATCTCCATGATCGCCCCAACATCAACCAGCCGGATCCGCCAGATCGCTGAAGATGCCCAAGGCTTCATCTACCTAGTCAGTTCTCTTGGAGTGACAGGAGTACGCTCCGAGATCACCACCGACATAGCCGCCATCATGGCCCAGATTCGCGAAGTCACCGACGTACCAGTAGCAGTAGGCTTCGGAATCTCCACCCC
>WQYJ01000024.1 GCA_009781325.1 Propionibacteriaceae bacterium
GACGATGGTCCGCAATCCGAACTTGTTGCTCGATTGGGTTCTTTGTGAGCCAGGTCATAGAATCCGAGGTTCAAGGATTCACCCTCACCCTGAAGAATTTCGAAGGCCCCTTCGATCTCCTTCTTTCGCTGATCGCCCGACACAAACTCGACATTACAGAGATTGCTCTGTCGCATGTCACCGATGAGTTCATTGCCTTCATCAAGGAACAGGGGGCCAACTGGGATCTCGACCAAGTTTCGAGTTTCCTGGTGGTCGGGGCGACTCTGCTCGATCTGAAGACTGCCCGTTTGCTTCCTGCCGGTGAGGTCGATAACGACGAAGACCTGGCGATTCTCGAAGCACGTGATCTGCTGTTTGCCCGCTTGCTCCAGTACCGCGCCTTCAAGCAGGTGGCAGCGTGGATTGAATCGGTGCTGGTCAATGAGGCTAAGCGCGTACCTCGGCCAGGAGGCTTGGAGGAGAAGTTTGCCAAACTGCTGCCCGAAGCCGAGCTTAGGATTACTGGAGAAGAGCTGGCCCAGTTAGCTATCTCAGCGATGACGGAGACTGCCCAGGCGCAGGTCTACGTGGAACACATTTATCAGCCGACCGTCAGTGTCGCCGAGCAGGCGAATCTCGTCGCTGATCGGCTCCAAAGATCACCGGGGATGACCTTTCGGGCTTTGGTAGCTGACTCGGAATCCCTGCCGACAACTGTGGCGCGATTCCTGGCTATTCTTGAGCTTTATCGCAATGACATGGTTGTTTTCAAGCAGCTTCGTTCCAATTCAGACCTGATTATCCGCTGGGTTGGCCCCCAGATCGATGACATTGAAATCGAGGACGAGTACGATATACCGCTGGAAACCGATTCATCGGGCAAGGAGAGCTAAGTGGACGATTATCTGATCGATGCTCAGATCGAGGCGTTGATGATCCTGGCGACCGAGCCGGTGAGCGAAGAGGACTTGGCACAGGTTCTTGAGGTGGATCTTGAGGATATCGAGACTGCACTTCAGCGGCTGGTGGAGTTTTATGACACCCACTCCCGCGGTTTTGAATTGCGCCATGTTGGACAAGGGTGGCGGTATTACACCAGAGCTGAACACGAACAGATCATCGCCCGCAGTGTACTTGAAGGCCAGCAGGGGAAGATGACACAAGCCAGTCTTGAAACCCTCGCCGTGATTGCCTACCTCCAGCCCATCTCACGAGCCCGGATTTCCGCAGTACGCGGGGTCAATGTTGACGGTGTCGTACGCACCCTCATCGCCCGAAATCTGGTTGCCGAGGTAGACAAAGATCAGGCCAGCGGCGCAGGCTTATTGGGGACAACGCCGTACTTCCTTGAACGAATGGGGTTAACTTCTTTGTCAGAATTGCCGCCTCTGGCTCCGAATCTGCCGGATGCCTCGCGTCTAGATGAAGAACTGAGATCCCTCGCGGGGATGAACGAAAGGCCTGCTGATGACCCACAATGATTCCTTAGATGACAACAGAATACGTCTTCAAAAGGTCATCGCTGCTGCTGGATTAGCATCGCGGCGTGAAGCCGAGGAAATGATTGTCGACGGCCGCGTTGAGGTCAATGGTCACCTCGTCACTGAGCTGGGAACCCGCGTTGATCCCGACCGCGACGTCGTACGTCTCGATGGGGCTCGTATTCCACCGCAGCGCAACCACCTTTACTTTGCTCTGAATAAGCCTGTCGGTGTGATCTCGACCCTCGATGATCCACAGGGCAGGGCAAGCTTGAAAGACTATCTGCCTCGCAAGGCTGGAAGACTGTTCCATGTGGGCCGCCTCGATGCCGACACCGAAGGGCTCATCATCTTGACCAATGACGGTGATTTCGCCCAGCGTCTGAGCCATCCTTCCTTCGAAATCGACAAGATGTACTTGGTGGAGGTTGAAGGTGTGATGGATAATCAGGCTCTGAAGAGATTGGAGAAGGGTGTCAACCTTGAGGATGGCTTTATCAGGCCTGACAAGGTGAAGCTCGTTAGCAGAACATCAACGAAAACCCTGATCGAGATCACCTTGCACTCTGGGCGCAACCGAGTGGTGCGCCGAATGATGGAGGCTCTGGGCTTTCCTATTGCGAGGCTGGCACGACTGCGGGTCGGTCCGATTCGGCTGGGGAACCTCCCCAGCGGTCAAATCAGAGAACTCAGTGTTTCCGAGGTTGGTTCTCTCTATGACCGTGCCGGGATATGAATACCCGGTTCGCAATTATTAACGCAACTTGTAGAATGAGACGAGTGCCTAGAATAGGCCACAGAAGAGAGTTGGGTGTCATGCAGCGGAAACGAATCAACCGAATACTGGGATGCGCAGTGGCGCTGGGCCTTGCCCTGACAATGGCTTCCTGTACCGACACAACAGGGACCGACCCCACGCCGACCGCAACGGATCTACCCACGGACGCAGCAACGGATTTGCCTTCGCCTCCGACTACTGACCCCAACGCCGATACCTCTTTGGATGTGCTCGGTGTTACCGGCGGCTTTGGTGATGCACCAGAGGTCACCGTACCTTCCCCATGGTCCATTGATGTGACCCGCACGAAGGTCCTCGCCGAGGGAACAGGGCCGGTGCTGAGCGCAACTGCCCTGGTTCAGGTGAATTACTATGGCGTGAATGGCCGTACGGGTGAAAGGTTTGATGATTCCTATTCTGCCGGAACACCAGCAGTCTTTTCATTGCAGGGGGTAGTGCCAGGTTTCCAGAAGGGCCTCACCGGCCAGAAGCAGGGCAGCAGAGTGCTGATCGCTATGCCTGGCCCGGATGGCTATGACGGTGACGGCGGAAAAGAAGAAGCAGGAATTGAACTCGGTGACACCCTGATTTTCGTCGTTGACATCCTTCGGACATCGATATCACCGCCCACCGGTGAGACCGTCACGGTCACAGATGCCGACCTTCCTAAGGTTGAGGGAGAGGTTGATTCCCCAAAGATTTCCATCGCCAAGGATCGCCCCGCTCCAACGCAGCTTGTTGTCCAGCCGCTTGTCGTCGGCATCGGAGCTGAAGTGGAAGCAGGCGGCTATGTCCAGGTGAATTACGCTGAGTACCTCTGGAGTAGTGGTGCCATGATTCGCCAAACCTATGGATTCAAGCCGCTGGTGGGAACCCTGGACCAAACCATCCCCGGGTGGCAGGAAGCATTGGTGGGACAAACCATTGGCTCACGTGTGCTGGTGATCGTGCCTCCGGAGCTTGCCTATCCCGCCGGACATCCCAAGCTAGGAATCCCTGAGGGTTCCACGATGGTCTTCCTGATCGACGTCATGTTTGCCTGGAGCTAATAGCTGTGTAAACTGCCACGGCTCGCGTGGAAGCTTCGCAGGATCGAACCTGTCAATCAGCATGGCCACAGTCACTTTTTCGCCTGCACTTGCCAAGCCTAGAGACGCAGCCAGCATCGAGAGCAGATCCGTGGTTGAAATTCCTTGCTGATGGAGTTGGGCTAAGGACACCGCTTTCTCCCTCTTCGCCAGTCTGGTGTTATCGAGACCGATCACCAGCGGCACATGCAGATACTCAGGTACGCGAAACCCGAGTTGGCTGGCCAGCCAGGCTTGGCGCGGTGAAGAGTCGAGAAGGTCCGCCCCGCGTACGACTTGGTCGACATCCTGGAGCCCATCATCGACGACAACTGCGAAGTTGTAGGCGAAGACACCGTCAGCACGGCGTACGACGAAATCATCCACTGTGTCAGCGTAGGAGCCGAGGAGTTGGTCGGCGATGCACTCGGGAGCCGAGCAGGCGTTGATTCGCAGGGAGGGCGGGCGTAGTTTCCGCAGGCTGGCTTTTTGTGATTCGCTGAGATCCCGGCAGGTTCCTGGATACTTCGGAACAACCCCATGGGGAGCCTGGGCAGCTTCGGTGATGTCTTTCCGTGAACAGAAACACTCATAAACTAAGTCCCCGAGTCTGACCAGGGCGTCTTCATAGATTCCGGTGCGGTCCTTTTGATAGACGATAGGACCGTCGTGATCGATACCCAAAGTCGCTAGATCCTCTAACTGCTGCCTGGCAATCGAATCGGAGTCCTTCATCCGTGGTGCGTCTAAATCCTCAATGCGGATCAAGAATTCGCGTCTGGTTGACCGGGCAGCCAACCAAGCAACCAAAGCCGTACGAAGGTTGCCGATGTGTAAGTCGGAGGTAGGTGTTGGGGCGAATCGTCCAGACATATCGCAAAAAGTCCGCTCACTATGACCACCGAGGTGGTTTACTGGTGTCGAGAACCACATTACCGAAAGAGCGATATGGCGGCACGTAACTCTGAAAGACTGCTGAACCTTGTGATCGCACTGCTGGCAGCGAAGAGGTTCATTTCGCGCGAGCAAATCCGTGACCTCGTCGAGGGATACTCCCAAGCGAAGAACGACATTGCCTTCCAGCGGATGTTTGAGCGCGACAAGGAAGACCTGCGCTTGATGGGGATCGATGTGCTCAATGGTCCCACTGATCCCTATACCAATGCGATGGATGGGTACCGTATCCAGCCCGAGAGCTTCTATCTGCCCGAAATCCATCTGACCCCGGAAGAATCGACGCTGGTCGGGTTGGCCTCCTCAGTGTGGAGTGAACCAAGTCTTGCTTCGGGAATGAGCACAGCACTAGCCAAGCTGCGCGCTGCGGGTGAGGCCATTGATGACTCTGCGATGACGAATCTGATTCCCCGCCTGACCGCGAGAGAACCAGGGTTCCCGGTGATCTGGGAAGCTCTGTTGGCTAGGGACCCTGTTGTGTTCACCTATAAGGGGTCACTGCGCGAAGTCAAACCTCTGAGGATGATTCTGCGCACCGGGTCGTGGTATCTGATCGCCGAGACAGCGATTAGCGAAGTCAAGATTTTCAAGTTGTCACGGATCGAGGATCTGCCAGCGCGAGCCAATAATCCTGGTTCCTATGAACTTCCTGACCCGAAGGTTCTCGATGAGTACGCCAAATCCCTCGATCCTGGGCCGTCCCAGGATCACGTTGTGGTGGCCCTACGAGAGTTCGCGGCAGGAAACTTGCGCAGGAGAGGAACCCCAGTCAATACCGCCGCCCCGCCTGGATACAGTGCCATCAGTGTGCCCTATGCCCGCGAAGATGAGATCGTGTCCGCCATCTGTGAGGTGGGACCCAATGCTGTGGTTCTTGATGCTGGTCCGATTCGTGATCAGGTGATTGCCCAGTTGACCGCAGTAGCCGGAGGTGTGCGATGAGTACCTCCTTCGAACAAGTCGCCCGACTCCTTCTCGAAATCCCCTATATCGAGGCCCATCCGGGTATGACCGTGAAAGAAGTCGCGCAAGTTTTCTCGATCACCCCTGCTCAGGTGAAGAAAGACATCAACGTTGTGATCTTCTGCGGGCTGCCTGGGGGGTATCCCGGTGACCTCATTGACGTGGATCTGGATGTTCTCGATGAAGAGGGTTCTGTCTATATGACGAACCCCACAACCCTGGATCGCCCCGTACGGATGACTGCCGCGGAAGCTGCGAGTCTGCGCTTGGCTTTGGATGCCTTGAGATCTCTTGTCCCGGCAACGATGGCGGCAACCATCGACGCGTTGGTGAACAAGCTTGGTTCCCCTGAGATCGCCAGTGTGGATCTGAAAATCGGTGATGATCAGGTGAAAGATGATCTAACTCTGGCGATCTCACAGGCCCAGAGGGTGAAACTCACCTATGAAGGCCGAGCCCGCGGAACAACCACCTACCCTGTTGTCGATCCGGTGCTGGTCTTTGTCAGCGAGGGAGTCGCGTACCTCACAGCGTACTGTGTGGACAGAGGTACCCCTGGTGAACCTGGGCAGTCCTGGAGGACCTATCGACTGGATCGCATTGTTGAGGTCTCCCAGACAGGACAGAGCACTGCACGACATGACCACCATCCAGAACCTGATGCATGGGCGAAGAACCTTGCCAAGAGTGACCAGGTGACCATAGTGGTCGAGGATAAGGCTGCATGGATTGTGGACTACTATCCCACGACATCGGTGACCAAGACAGGCGACGGTTTGACCGCGATTGTTCTACCTGTCGCAGAACCAGCATGGTTCACCAGACTTCTGCTGATGCTGGGGTCCCAGGTGCACAAGGTCGAACCTGAATCCTTCGCCCAAAGAGCCCGCGAACTAGCCCAGCAGACACTGGAGATCTATGACCAGTTAGCCTGCGAAGACTAACTGCCTTGGCGCGGTGTAGTACGATCATGGCGTGACCAAGAACACTGTTGAAAATGCCACGACTACACTGGTCGTCAATCCGACGGCTGGGCGGGGCAAAGCTCTGAAGATCCTGCCGAAGGTACTCAATGAGTTACTGCGCGGGTTGCCAGAGGGCAGTTTGAAGGTTCTCCAAGCCAATAGCTACGCCGAAGCACAGCGTTTCTGTGCCGAAGCAGTGGAGAATGCTCGGCTCACAGCGGACACCCGCGACTGCCTGGTGGTTATGGGCGGGGACGGCATCATGCATCTCGGGATTAACGCTGCCGGGGGTACGGGCGTACCTTTGGGGATGATCCCAGCAGGAACAGGCAATGATCTGTGCAGAAGTGTGGGGATCCCTCTCGACCCGGTCAAAGCAGCCAAGGTCATCGTCGACGGCCACCTGCTCAATATGGATCTCACTTCGGTGGTCGGCAAGCTTGCCCACGGCGGAACTCAAAGATACGTCGGTACGGTGGTAGGCACCGGCTATGATGCCCGCGTGGGGATTCGCGGAGCCTCCATGGCGAAAGCCTGGGGATCACTGGCCTATGCCGTGGCAGCCCTGGTCGAACTGAAGTCTTTCGAACCGGTCACTTATCGTCTGCGTATTGACGGCGAAGAGAGAGTTCTTCCGGCGATGCTTGTCGCTGTCGCCAATGGAGGTTATTACGGAGGCGGTATGCACGTCGCTCCTACTGCCTCGGTGACAGACGGATTGCTGAACATCACGATTGCGCACCCTGTCTCAAGGCTGTCCATGCTGCGTTTGCTGCCCAAGATGTTCAATGGATCCTTTGTTAATGATCCTGCTGTTGAGCGATGCACGGCCAAAGAAGTCATGATCGATGGTGACGGTTTGGTGGGTCTCGCTGATGGTGAGGCCCTAGGCCAGCCTCCCTTTGGGATCACCTGCGAACCTGGTGTTCTCACAGTTTTCATTCCCATCTCTGATCCGCTCACGCGGCGAAGGAAGAAAAAGTGACCTTTGTTGAGTTCTCCCAGAAACTCGACTTCTGCCTCGATTCCTATCAGATCGAAGCCTGCCGATACTTGGAAACAGGCTCCGGTGTACTGGTTGCTGCACCAACAGGAGCAGGGAAAACAGTAGTTGGGGAGTTCGCTGTTCACCTAGCGGATAGGCGCGGTACGAAGTGTTTCTACACCACCCCGATAAAGGCTCTGTCGAATCAGAAGTTCCTAGATCTTGTCGAGGTCTATGGTGCGTCGAAGGTGGGGTTGCTCACCGGAGACCAAGTAGTGAACTCTGAAGCCAATATCGCTGTGATGACCACTGAGGTCTTACGGAACATGATCTATGCGAACTCACCCACCTTAAACGGCTTAGAGTTCGTTGTCCTCGATGAGGTGCACTATCTGTCGGATCCTTTCCGGGGCCCGGTGTGGGAAGAGGTCATCCTCGGCTTGGACGCAGGCGTGAAGATCGTTGGGTTATCAGCCACTGTGAGTAATGTAGAAGAGTTCGGGACCTGGATGGATCAGGTACGCGGAAACATGGCTACCGTGGTCTCGGAGAAACGCCCCGTACCTCTATATCAGCATGTCTTCGCCGGGAAGAGGCTGGTGGACCTCTATCAAGGAGATGCACCAACCGCAGGGGGAACTGCCGCAGCCCGGGTGAATCCTGAGCTCATGCGACTGGCTTCCACAGAAACCAAGGTGATGAGAGATGATTCCCGCCGACTGCGCGGAGGATCCGGGAAAGGCAAGAGGGGGTCCCAGTCGGAGCTTGGCGGGCGAGCCCATGGACGCTTTGCTTCACGGTCTCAACTCGTGCCTCGACGCTTCACGGTAATCACTGAGCTCGACAGACTCGACCTGCTGCCAGCGATCTACTTCATCTTCTCCCGCCAAGGCTGCGATCAGGCCGTGGATCGGCTTATCGACGATGGTATGTGGCTGACCAGGGCTTCGGAGCGGGCCGAACTAAACGCTATCGCGCAGCGCCACATCACTGGTTTGGAGCCAGGTGATCTTGAAGCGCTGCGCTACAAGAACTGGCTAGAAGCCTTCACCCGCGGTATCGCGGCCCATCATGCCGGACTCCTGCCAATGTTCAAACTGGCAGTCGAGGAGGCCTTTTCACTCGGGTTAGTCAAAGTGGTCTTCGCCACAGAGACCCTGGCTCTGGGGATTAACATGCCGGCGCGAACCGTCGTACTCGACAAATTGGTGAAGTTCAACGGAGCCAACCATGCTGACATCACACCGGGGGAGTACACCCAGCTCACCGGGCGGGCCGGCAGACGCGGGATTGATATCGAAGGTCATGCTGTGGTGACCTGGCAGGCCGGTCTGGATCCGCGCGGATTAGCGGGGTTGGCCTCGCGGCGTACCTATCCGCTGAGATCTGCTTTCACCCCGACCTACAACATGGCGGTCAACCTCATCGGCTCGGTGGGTGCGCCAAGAGCCACGAGGATTCTGCAGGATTCCTTCGCGCAGTTCCACTCCGATTATGTACGCGAGCAGGCAGGAAAGACGTCGAGATCGGATACCTTGGTAGCCAAGTTCGAAGCGATCTGCTTGGTTTTGGAATCCTTGGGTTATGTTGACTCTGATCCTCTCCAGGTGACCGATTCCGGGCGCATGTTGTCAAGGCTCTATGGGGAGCACGATCTGCTGATTGCCGAAGCGATTAAGGCCGGTGTCTTCGAGGATCTGAAACTCCCATCCTTGGCGGCGACGATATCTACGGTGGTCTATGAAGCACGGCGCGTCGACCGGCGAGCTGAGGTGAGGATGCCCGATCGGGAATCCAGCAAGGCTGTCGATGCGCTGAAGAAAACTTGGAGAGATATTCGCCTGATCGAAAGTGACCGCAGGCTTGACCATGCCCCGCCCCTCGATCTTGGTTTCGCCCGAGCAGCCCATGCCTGGGCCTCGGGTGTGTCCATGGGAGAGATCGTCGATCACACCGGACTCGCTGCGGGAGACTTCGTACGATGGATTCGCATGTGTGTGGACTGTGCCGGTCAGATTGCCGATGCAACGAAAGGTACGCCGCTGTCCAGCAAGTGCCGCGACCTTGTTCACACGATGCGCCGAGGCGTGGTCGATGTCGATATGAATCTGGAATGACCGGTAGGTTGTAGGTATGTCTGTTGCTATCAGAGTTATTCCGTGCCTGGATGTCGACGCAGGGCGTGTCGTCAAGGGCGTGAACTTCCAGAACCTCCGTGATGCCGGGGATCCCGTTGAGTTGGCGAAGGCCTACTGTGACCAGGGAGCCGATGAGCTGACCTTCCTCGATATTTCGGCATCGGTGCAGGGTAGAGCCACGACCCTGCAGATTGTGACTGCCACTGCGCAGTCGGTGTTCATTCCGCTGACAGTCGGCGGGGGAGTCAGGTCTGTTGAGGATGTCAATGCCCTGCTGCGTGCTGGGGCTGACAAGGTTGGTGTGAACACCGCTGCGATCAATAACCCGTCGCTGATCAATGAGATCGTTTCACGGTTCGGTAACCAGGTTCTCGTACTGTCTGTTGATGCTCGCCGCGAGGAAGGGATGGCTTCCGGTTATGGGGTCACCACTCACGGCGGTCAGCGCAGCGCAGGTATCGATGCTCTGGCGTGGGTACGCGAGGCCGCCGAGCGCGGGGTCGGAGAGATTCTGCTGAACTCCATGGATGCCGATGGTACGGTCGCTGGTTTCGACATCGAGATGATCACCGCCGTACGCGAGGTCGTCGATCTTCCCCTGATTGCCTCCGGTGGTGCCGGGAAGGCGGAGGATTTCGTGGCAGCAGTTGCCGCCGGTGCTGATGCTGTTCTGGCAGCCAGTGTCTTCCACTTTGGCACGCTCACTGTGGCCGATGTGAAGGCAGCCCTGAGCGAAGCCGGGTATGTTGTACGTAACTGAAGCCTGTTTACACCGCAATCAATCGATGTATAATCCTGTGACGGGTATTGTGAGGAGCCAATGATGGAAGACTGTCTGTTCTGCAAGATTGTCGACGACAAGATCCCTTCGCGTCGAGTCTACGAAGATGAAACATCGATTGCCTTCCTCGATATTGCTCCGTACCACCGCGGTCATACACTGATCATTCCGCGCCGCCATGTTGCTGACGGAATCACCGATCCGGGCTCCTGGGATGAAGTCGCCCAGGCAATCGTGACCGTATCCTCCCTTCTCAAAGACAAGCTCGGAGCAACCGGAGTCAATGTGTTGTCCAATGCCGGGTCGGTGTCTGGTCAGGAAATCTTCCACTTCCATGTCCATATCCTCCCGCGCTACGCGGATCGTCCGGGGATGTCTGGCTTGGCACAGAAAGAAGAGGATGCAGCCGAGGATCTTGATGGCCTTTACGCTTCACTGATGTCCTAGTCCTGTCCAAAATCCGAACGAAGTTGACATACTGGGCCAGGTAGGGAAACATAAGAGCCGTGTCCAGAAAGGTCCTCGTATCCTAGAACGCGCGTATAGCAATGTACGCGCCCCCTCGTATGCCAGATAGGCAACGGGGGTTTTTTGTTGGAGGACCGAACCAGAAAGGAGTTACCTGTGAGCACAGCGATGACAGGTGCGCAGGCTCTTGTGAGAACCTTAGAGGAGCTGGGGGTTGAACATGCCTTCGGTATCCCAGGGGGAACAATCCTGCCGTTCTTTGACCCTTTGTTCGACTCGTCGATTCGGCACATTCTCGTACGCCATGAGCAGGGAGCCGCGCATGCCGCAGAAGGCTATGCGATGGCCACCGGACGTGTAGGAGTCTGTGTTGCGACCTCAGGCCCAGGATCTACCAACCTCGTAACAGGGCTGGCCGATGCCTACATGGATTCGGTACCAGTTGTGGCCATCACCGGACAGGTCACCTCGACCTTTATCGGCACCGATGCCTTCCAGGAAGCCGACATCCGAGGGATTACCTTCCCGATTACCAAGCACAGCTTTCTCGTGAAGCGCCCCGAGGATATTGCTGCGGCCGTGGTGAAAGCCTTCCACATTGCGTCGACAGGACGCCCCGGCCCGGTCTTGGTTGACGTGGCTAAGGATGCCCTGCAAGGCACGACCGAGTGGACCTGGCCGATTCAGATCGATCTTCCGGGCTACAAGCCCACAATCAGCCCGCACTTCCGTCAGGTTCGCGAAGCAGCCACCATGATCGCGGCTGCCAAGAAGCCGGTGTTGTTCATCGGCGGCGGCATCGTGAAATCTCGCGCAGCCCAGGCAGTTGCCGATGTGATTGACAAGGCACCCATGCCGGTGGTCACCACACTCATGGCTCGCGGTTGTTTCCCGGACTCCCATCCGCTGAACTTCGGTATGCCAGGGATGCATGGAACTGTGGCCGCCGTTGGCGCACTGCAGAAGGCCGACCTGATCGTGGCTGTTGGCGTACGCTTCGATGACCGCGTCACCGGCGTACTATCGTCTTTTGCGCAGAATGCGAAGGTCATTCACTGCGATGTGGATCCTGCTGAGATTGGCAAGAACAAGGCTGTGGATCTGCCGATTGTCGGTGATGCGCGCTTGATGCTGACCGATCTGGCTCATCATCTGTCTGAGATGGATCTTCCCGCGTGGAATGAGTGGGTTGGTTATCTCCAGGGTCTTGAGAAGAAGTATCCGACCTGGGCAGGCGACCCTGATGACGATATCCTTCAGCCCCAAGAGGTCATCCGCCGTATCGGTGAGATCGCTGGGCCGGACACGATCTTCGTCACCGGTGTGGGTCAGCATCAGATGTGGAGTGCCCACTTCCTTCCGCACGAGAAGCCGTACCAATGGCTGACATCTGGTGGTGCAGGAACCATGGGTTACTGTGTGCCTGCGACCATGGGTGCCAAGGTTGGTGCGCCTGACAAGGTTGTGTGGGGGATTGATGGTGACGGATGCTTCCAGATGACCAATCAGGAACTCACCACCTGTGCGCTGAATAATATTCCGATCAAGATCGCGGTGATCAACAACCAGGTTCTTGGGATGGTTCGCCAGTGGCAGACCTTGTTCTACAACGAGCGCTACTCCAATACTGAGCTGTTTACCGACCGTCTTCCTGACTTCGTGAAGTTGGCGGAGGCTATGGGATGTGCGGCTCTGCGTGCTTCGACCTGGGAAGAGGTTGATGGGGTGATCAATAAGGCGATGGAAATCAACGACCGCCCGGTGGTGGTGGAGTTCATCGTCCACAAGGATGCAATGGTGTGGCCGATGGTGCCTGCCGGAACAAGCAACGATGACATTAAGTACGCCCGCGATATGGCTCCGACATGGGAGGACGACGAACTATGACAACCATCACAACACTATCTGTTCTGGTCCAGAACAATCCCGGTGTCCTCGCTCGCATCGCCGGGCTCTTCGCCAGGCGCGGCTTCAACATCGAGTCATTGTCGGTCGGGCCGACCGAACGCGAAGATACATCGCGAATGACGATCGTTGCTGTTACCCCGGATGAGGCGGCTCTTGAGCAGATCACCAAGCAGCTGAATAAGCTGATCGAGGTCATCAAGATCACCGAAATGGAGAAGGGTAAGACCGTACGCCGTGAGCTTGTGCTCGTCAAAGTGCGTGCGGATGCGACTAATCGTACGGAGATTCTGGCCTTGGTGGACACCTTCCGGGCCAAGGTCGTCGATGTGGCTAGTGATGCGCTCGTCATTGAAGTCACAGGAAAGTACGGTAAGGTGAGGGCCTTCCTCGACCTGATCGCTCCGTACGGGATCAAGGAACTAGTACAATCAGGCTTGGTCGCGGTCTCTCGCGGCTCGAAAGCTATGACCGACAAGCAAAAGTCCGATAAGCCAGCATCGTAACTAAGGAGAAAAATGGCACAGATGTTCTATGACAATGATGCGGATCTCAGCCTCATCCAGTCCCGCAAGGTAGCCGTCATCGGCTATGGTTCCCAGGGGCATGCCCACGCGTTGTCTCTGCGTGACTCAGGTGTGGACGTACGGATCGGGCTTCGCTCGGATTCCAAGTCCCGTGAGAAGGCAGAAGCTGAAGGGCTGCGCGTCGTACCTGTGACTGTCGCGGCGCAGGAAGCTGACGTGATCATGATCCTGGCTCCCGATGCTGTCCAGCGCGGGCTCTATGCAGCCGAGATCGCGCCGCATCTTAAGGATGGGGATGCGTTGTTCTTTGCTCATGGCTTCAACATTCGTTATGGCTATATCCAGCCTCCGGCTGGTGTCGATGTCTGCATGGTTGCCCCCAAGGGCCCTGGGCATCTGGTACGCCGCGAGTACGCTGCCGGGCGCGGTGTGCCCGTGGTCATTGCGGTCGAGAAGGATGACTCCGGTTCAGCGTGGGCGCTGGCGCTGTCGTACGCGAAGGCTATCGGTGGTTTGCGCGCTGGCGGTATCGCCACAACCTTCACCGAAGAAACCGAAACCGATCTTTTCGGCGAGCAGGCCGTTCTCTGCGGTGGGTTGTCGAACCTGATCATGTCTGGTTTCGAGACCCTGGTGAATGCCGGGTATCAGCCTGAGGTTGCGTACTTCGAGTGTCTTCACGAGGTGAAGCTGATCGTTGGCCTGATGTATGAGGGCGGGATCGCTAAGCAGCGCTGGAGTGTGTCGGATACTGCTGAGTACGGTGACTATGTATCCGGGCCGAGGGTGATCGACGATCATGTCAAGGAGTCGATGCGCGGTGTCTTGGCTGACATCCAGGACGGCACCTTCGCGGCACGGTTCATCGCCGACCAGGATGCCGGAGCTCCGGAGTTCCGCGCGATGCGCGCAGCCGAAGAGGCCCATCCGATCGAGGTAGTAGGGCGCGAACTGCGCAAGCTCATGAGCTGGGTCGCACCGACTGATTCTGACTACACCGAAGGCACAGCAGCCCGCTAGGACCGAATCTAGGCCCACAGTGAGGTCCAGCGGACCCCGCAGTCGGCAAGCATTTGGCGTACGAGCGGCAGTGAGAGACCGACGACATTGTGCGGGTCCCCTTCGATTCCTGAGATGAAGGGCCCGCCTAGGCCGTCGATGGTGAAACCGCCTGCGACGTGCTCGGGTTCTCCGGTGGCGACGTAGTCGTCGATCTCTTCGTCGGTGAGGTCAGCGACGTGGATAATAGTTTTTCCGCATCTGTTGACGCGTTGTACGTGGTCTGTTGCCACGATGATGTGATGGCCGGTGATCAGTACCCCTGAACGTCGGCGCGTACGTTGAAGGAGTTGGACCGCAGCTTCACGCGAGCCAGGCTTTCCTTCGGGTTTTCCGTCGAAGTCCAAGATTGAATCGCAGCCGATAATGATGCAATCCACGGGCTCGCCGAGTTGGGCGAAGACCTTCTCGGCTTTCATTTCAGCTAGGCATGAGGCGAGTTCAGGGATAGTGTCGGCAGTGACGACTGTCTCGTCAACATCGGAGACCACCACCTCGGGGCACAACCCAGCAGATTGCAGGGTTTGAAGCCGCGCCGGAGATGCGGAAGCAAGGATGAGCCTCATTCTGTTACGGTACCAGGTGTGGACACTGTTGTGTTGTTTAGAGATGAAGTGTTGAGGCTAGCTGCCTCAACTCAGTCGGTGTGGACTGTCGATGTTGTTGAGTCCACGGGGTCAACGAACACTGATCTGGTGGCTAGGGTGCGGGCTGGGCTAGTGGGGGATTACGCCGTCTTAGTTGCCCTGGATCAGGCTCAAGGCAAGGGTCGGCTGTCACGGACCTGGGATACTCCGGGCGGTGAGGCGGTAGCCATGTCCATGGCGGTGCCGCTAGATTCGCTAGGGCCGTCATGGGGACTGATACCCATCGCAACCGGTATAGCAGTTGTTCGCGCCATCGCCAATTTCGGAGTGAGAGCGACATTGAAGTGGCCCAACGACGTATTTATCCACGGGAAGAAGGTATGTGGAATCCTCGTCGAGGTCGTAGAGCGTACCGCTGTGATCGGCGTAGGGATCAACGTTCTCCAGACCCAAGAGACCATCGGCTATCCAACCGCAATCTCACTATCAATGGCAGGCGCTGGTGTTGAACGTGAACAAATAGTAGCCGCAGTACTCAAGCACCTCAGCAATGCCCTATCCCTACTCACCACAGACTTGGGCAGGATCGCCCTCGTGGAAGAATACCGCCGCAAGAGCCACACCCTCGGAACAACAGTACGCGTCTACATAGATGAGCAAACCTATGAGCAAGGAGAAGCAGTAGACATAGCCCCGGACGGCCAACTAATAGTAAGAATCAACGGCGAACCCCGCCCCTTCGCCAGCGGAGACGTAGTCGGAGTCCGCGAGGACGTGATACCGGGCCGTCACCCCAGGGCCAAGACACCAGGGAACCGAGCCCCCGGTCATCCCGCCGTCAGGCGGGACCCCCGGTAGCCAATGTAGGGACTTGGGTAAAGACCTGTACCACAGTCCTCACGTCGGCCGCCGGGGGTCCTGCATTCCGCTACGCTTCACGCAGGATGACAGTGGTGGGTCAGCCCCCC
>WQYJ01000025.1 GCA_009781325.1 Propionibacteriaceae bacterium
ATGTACGCTGGTGTGCCCCCAAGGGGTCCAGATCGCTGAACTGAATTCTGTGGCGCGGGCTGCGATGAAGAAGGACCATATGCCGCTGCGCGACAAGGTCATCTCGCGGACGACTCTCATGGGTAAAGCCATGCGCCCGATTGCTCCGATCGCCAACTACTTCCTTGGGTTGCGCTGGGTACGCTGGATCATGGAGAAGGTCATTGGTATTCATCGCAAGGCTGCCATGCCGACGGCACGCAGCCAGACCTTCGCATCCTGGTGGAAGAAGCATCGGCGTACCACACCCCCGGTGCGCGGGAAGGTTGTCTTCTTCCATGGGTGTGCTGGGCAATACTTCGAAGTGGAGACTTCGATCAAGACCGTCGAGGTTCTAGAACACCTTGGTTTCGAGGTCGTCGTGCCCAAGCAGGGATGCTGCGGTTTGGCCCTGCAATCGAATGGGCTCTTTGACGCTGCGCGCTCGTACGTCGTCAAACTCTCCCATCAACTCAATGTTGAACCAGGTACGCCGATTGTCGCTTCTCCGGCTTCCTGTGTGGGCATGCTCAAGCATGAAGCCCGCGAGATCATGGGGGTTGAGGACCCGGCGCTGATCGAGGTAGGAAGCAGGATCCGCGATGTGTCAGAGTTCCTTCTTGACTTAGCTGATCTGGATGAACTGCCGCTGAACTTCACGCCGGTGGAGATCACAGTTGCCTACCATGCCCCCTGCCAGCTCAAGGGCCAGGGCATGGGCAAGCCAGCGTTGAGATTACTGAACCTCATCCCAGGACTCACAGCCATCGATGCTCAGGCTACCTGCTGTGGCATCGCAGGAACCTACGGGCTGAAGAAGGAGAAGTACGACATCGGTCAAGCTGTGGGTAAACCGCTTTTTGATGCTGTGACAGCCACCAACAAGGACTTAGCGGTGTGTGACACCGAAACCTGCCGCTGGCAGATCGCTGCTGCCACCGGAGCGCAAGTCGTCCACCCCATCTGGCTCCTCCACAAGGCTTACGGCTTAGGTTAGGCCTGAGTCCAGGTCTGTGGCGGAAAAGTCCTGCCCCACATAAAGCAGAGGCTCGCTGAGTTGGGCAGCCAATGCATAGGAAAAACAATCACCGAGATTGAGTTTTGCCTGATACCCGGATCCCCTGCCGAAGTCACGATACGCCTCACGGGCAATGCGAGCCTGATCCTGGTCGAAGGGGACTACTGAAATCCGCAGAAGACGCAGCAAGTTGTCCACCCGTCTGCTTTGGTTCGGCTGGCCGCGAACATCGGTGACGGCAAACAATTCGACCAGAGTTGCAGCACTTATCTTGGGATCGGGATCAGCCAGGATGGCTTTCACCAGATCAATTCGGTTGGGTTCCCCCTTAAGAATGGCGAGGATCGCCGAAGTATCCACGATCATCGATAGAGCCCATTCTCGTCGTAGAGATCATGATCGCTGCCGATCTCAGATTTTGCCTGATTTCGATAGGCATCGGCAATCTCGAGAATCTGGGCAAGCCTCTGATCAGTCCTGGGGTTTCGCAGAGTATCTTGCGCAGCTTTTTCGATTGCTGCTGTATAACTCATGCCATAGAAGGCCGCAAGCTGTTTGACTGCCTCAACGGTTCGTTCATTCTTAATGTTGATGGCCATATCATAATTCTACCATGGGTAGCTGTTCTTTCTACCCATGGTTGATTAGACGAGAATCAGTTCAGCCTTCTGAAAGCTCTTGACATCGGTGTAGCCAACGGAAGCCAGAGTACGGCGCAGAGCACCGACCAGGTTCATCGAGCCGTCGGCGCTGGAGCTTGGACCGATGAGGATCTCTTCGAGGGTGGCGATGGTGTCGAAGTGATCGCGAAGCCCGCGGGACAGAGTCGGATGCCAGGCTTCGGGGCCCCAGTGGTAACCCTGACCGGGTGCTTCGGTTGCGCGCGCGAAGGGTACGCCGACCATGGCTGCGTCAGCACCGCAGGCCAAGGACTTGGCGATGTCACCGGATCGAGCGATAGAACCATCAGCGATGACAGCGACGTACCTTCCGCCTGATTCATCGAGGTAATCTCCCCGGGCGGCGGCTGCATCGGAGATCGCGGTAGCCATCGGCACCTCGATTCCTAAGACATTACGGGTTGCTCGTCTGGCTCCTCCGCCGAATCCAACGAGAATTCCGGCGGCTCCGGCTCTCATCAGGTGGAGGGCTGTGTTGTAGTTCGCACATCCGCCGACGATGACCGGCACATCCAGGGTATGGATAAACTCCTTGAGATCCAGAGCATTCGACGTTGTCGACACATGCTGGGCCGACACAGTCGTACCCCTGATCACCAGGAAGTCCACACCTGCTTTCACAACCCGATCGGCGTGGTCGCGTACTCTGGCTGGACTGAGGGAACCCGCAAAGGGAACCCCCGCCTCACGAATCTGAGCTAAGCGCGCATCGATCAGTTCTGGTTTGATGGGTGCCGAGTAGACCTGCTGCATCCTCCGGATCGCTGACAGTGGGTCGCGGAGCTGGGCCAACTCATCAAAGACCGGCATCGGGTTTTCGTAGCGGGTCCATAAGCCCTCCAGGTTGAGCACCCCCAGGCCGCCGAGTTGGCCGACTTCGATCACTGTCTCGGGCGACATCACAGAATCCATCGGTGCAGCGATCAGAGGGAAATCTAGACTCACAGCATCGATTCGCCATGTCAGATCCACATCATCGATATCCCGCGACCTTCTCGTTGGTACGATCGCCACATCATCAAGGCCGAAGGCCTTCTCTGCCCTCTTATTCCGGCCAATGTCGTACATATGTCTCCTCGTCGTTGAAGGGTTGTTCCTGCTCAGGCGATGCGCCCTGGTTCCCATGGCGGGGACGAGTAATTCGGCGCTTCGACTGTCATCATGATGTCGTGGGGATGGGACTCCCGCAGCCCAGCCGAGGTGATTCGTACGAACCTCCCCTTGGTCTGCAGTTCTTCGATCGTGGTCGCACCTGTGTAGAACATGGACTGCCGCAGCCCGCCTACGAGCTGATAGGCCACTGCTGCTAGCGGACCGCGATAGGCAACCTGACCCTCGATACCTTCGGGTACGAGCTTGTCATCGGCCTCAACATCGGCTTGGAAATAGCGATCCTTCGAATAGGAAGCCCGACGGCCTCTGGCAGCCATAGCTCCCAGTGAACCCATTCCGCGATAAGACTTAAACTGCTTGCCGTTGATGAATACGAGCTCACCTGGAGACTCCTCGCATCCGGCTAGCAGGGAGCCCAGCATCACCGAACTCGCACCGGCAACAATGGCCTTAGCGATGTCTCCTGAGTATTGTAGTCCGCCGTCACCGATGACCGGAACACCGGCTGGCTTACATGCTCTCGCGGCTGCATGGATGGCTGTTACCTGAGGTACGCCCACGCCCGAGACGACTCGAGTGGTGCAAATCGAACCTGGTCCAACACCGACTTTGACTCCATCTGCGCCTGCATCGACAAGGGCCTTTGCCCCCTCGTACGTAGCAACATTGCCGCCGACGATGTCCACCTCGGCAGCGAGCGGTTCGGCTTTGAGACGCTTGATCATCTCCACAACAGCCTGGGAGTGACCATGGGCGGTGTCGACAATCAGGACGTCAACCCCAGCTTCAATCAGGGTCATCGCCCTTTCCCAGCCGTCCCCGAAGAAGCCAATGCCAGCGCCTACACGCAGACGCCCAGCGGCGTCTTTGGCAGCATTGGGATATTTACCTGACTTCACGAAGTCTTTGAGAGTGAACAGCCCGGTGAGCTTGTTGTCGGTATCGACGAGCGGTAGTTTCTCGATTTTGTGCTTAGCCATCCGCGCTAGAGCTTCATCGGCTGAGATTCCTGGATAGCCTGTGACTAGGGGCATCGGGGTCATGACGTCGCGTACGAGTCGGTTGGGGTCGTCTTCGAATCTCATGTCACGGTTGGTGACGATTCCGATCAGGTAGCCGTTCTCATCGATAACCGGCACTCCGGAGATGCGGTACTTGCCGGCCATCTCATCGACTTCACCAATCGTACGATCCGCAGTGATCGTGATCGGCTCTGTGACCATGCCAGCCTCAGACCTCTTCACCTGATCAACCTTCTGGGCCTGTTCGAGAATCGGCATATTGCGGTGAAGGATCCCAATCCCGCCCTCGCGCGCCATAGCGATGGCCATACGAGACTCAGTGACCGTATCCATCGCAGCACTGACAAGGGGAATCTTCAGAATAATCCGACGAGAAAAATATGTCGACGTGTCCGCTTGAGAAGGGATCACATCCGATTCACCTGGTTGAAGCAGAACATCATCATAAGTCAGCCCCCACCCCACATCCGGTTCAGTCTTTCCACCTGGGGAAACAATCTCGTCAGCCATAGCCACCTTCCGCACTCAAGTACCCTCAAGTCTATCCCCGCTAACAAGTTTGGTACCAGCGCTCGTACCCGCATCCTCCTACCTCCCGGCCGTTGGGCGCCTATCTCAAATGTCGCGGACGCCCATCCTCTTTCTGGCGGTGGGTTTTGTCGCCATCTAGCGACAAAACCCACCACAATGCAGAGGATGGGGGACAAAACCCACCGCAAGGTGCCTTCGGAAGCCAACCCCCCGGTCATCCCGCCGTAGGCGGGACCCCCGGCAGCCGAAGTATGGACTTGGGTAAAGATCCACCCCCAGTCCCCACGCTTGCCACCGGGGGTCCTGCCTGCGGCAGGATGACTGCCGGGGTCCACCGCAGGATGGGACGTGACAAAGGGGTCGGTCCTTTTTGTCATGTTCGCGACGCCGACTATTAGGCCTTCGGGGCTAGGTGGATCAGGGCATTGATGACTCGGTCGTAGGCCGTTTGGGCTGGCTGATCACTCAGGTGGGCAAGCATGCGGTGGGTGAGGTTTCTTACTGCGGGGATCGGTAGGCCGTAGTTGGCGGCTATTCTCATGACCGACGGATGAGCGATGATCTTTCCGAAGAGGTTTCCTAGCCAGAAGTACCCTCCCCACTCGTTTGCCAGGCGGGAGTCGTACGCACTTAAGACACGATCAGAGGAACGGGAATGGAAGCCGCGGGCGTGTGCTTGGATGATGTGCTCGGCGGCGAACCTTCCAGACTCCATGGCGTACGAGATGCCCTCGCCGTTGAAAGGGTTGATCAGTCCGGCGGCATCACCGACGAGGAGCAGACCTCGGGAATATCGCGGCTTGCGGTTGAAGCCCATGGGCAGAGCAGCACTGCGTATCTTGCTCACTTGATTCTCGGGGGTGAATCCCCAGGACTTCCCCATCCCTGCTAGCCAGCGGGCCATCATTTGACGGTAGTCCACCTCGCGGTAGCGATTCGCATCCGGCAGGCCCATGCCGACATTGCACGTACCATCACCCATGGGGAAGCTCCAGGCGTATCCGGGAAGAAGGTGCGAACGCCCAGGGGCGCCGTCCCAGAGTTCCAGCCAGGAATCCAACCAGTCTTCGTCGGATGCCGGGGAATTGAAGTAGGTTCTGATCGCAACCCCCAAGGGGCGAGACTCTAGCCGGTGCAAACCCATCGAAATCCCCAGCCGAGCAGAATTCCCATCGGCTGCCACGACGACCGGGGCGCGGAAACTGCGGCCATCCTTGGCGGTGACACCAACGATCCTGCCTCGGCGCATGATCGGGGTTTGGACATTGGCCCCCATCAGCAGATTTGCCCCAGCTTCGACTGCATGCTCAGCAAGATAGTGGTCGAAGACTGAACGGCGTACTGTCATGCCGAAGGAGGGAAAACTTGTTAGGTCGGGCCACTCCATGAGGTACTGGGCCCGCCCCACATGGATCCGCAGTCCCCTGTTTCGCTTCCAGGGCAGTTCTGCCACATCGATTCCCAGCAGAGCCAGTTCACGTACGGCTCTCGGTGTGAGCCCGTCGCCGCAGACCTTCTTGCGGGGAAACTCCATCTTCTCCAGCAGCACCACATTTAGACCGGCCTTCGCCAGATGCCCAGCAGTTGCCGAACCCGCAGGACCAGCGCCGACGACAATAACGTCCGCGCTGTCGGCGGCGATCTTCTCGCTCATCCAACTCCTTCGTCCATGGGGTATAAATCCGCACTCAAGCATACCTGGATGGACGTAACAATGGGGATGGTCCTTCTTGCGACAATGGGGACATGCGCCACGAGGACGTATGCCAAGGGGAGTATGTCAAGGGGAGAATGCCAAGTGGACGTATAACACACGGTCATCCTGCCGCCAGGCAGGACCCCCGGCAGCCAACGTAGGGTCCGAGGGCGGATCTTTCCCCAAGTCCCTGGAATGTCAACCTCCGGTCATCCTGCCGCCAGGCAGGACCCCCGGCAGCCAACGTAGGGTCCGAGGGCGGATCTTTCCCCAAGTCCCTGGTATGTCAACCTCCGGTCATCCTGCCGCCAGGCAGGACCCCCGGCAGCCAACGTAGGGTCCGAGGGCGGATCTTTCCCCAAGTCCATACGTCGGCTGCCGGGGGTCCTGCCTGCGGCAGGATGACCGCATACCAGGGGGCCAGGCCCCATTGTCACATTGTCACAAGTCACTGTGCGAGGGCCGACAAAGGCGAGTACTCTTATGTCTCATGCCTGCTATGGATGTCGTTCACACCTCCTTGATCGAGGACCCGGTCGATCTGGTGAACCTCCTGCCTTGCCACCGGGCAATCTCGTGCTGGGTACGCTTCGGAAAGGGCATCGTCGGTTCGGGAATCGCCCACGCCGGAAGCTTCCCGAGTGCTGCAGCCGCCGAAGCCTGGTGGCTCGAACTCGTGTCCACAGCCAAGGTCACCAACGTCTTCGATGAGCCCATGGCAGGGCCCGTAGCTTTCATCAGCTTCCCATTCACCCCCGACGGCTCCTACGAGGTTGTCGTACCTGAGGTCGTCATCGGTTCCCGCAATGGGCAGTCCTGGATCACCACCTGGAACCATGCCGAACTTGCCGCCCGCAAAGGAACACCGTCCCCTCTCCCTGAAATGCAGTTTAGAACTGGCAATTTCGACCACGATCAGTGGATTTCGGTTGTCAACCAGATCATCACACGAATCCATCACCACAGCGTGGATAAGGTCGTACTCGCACGCGATGAAATTGCCGAAACACCGTCTCCCATCGACGTCTGTTCTGTTTTGACCCATCTAGCTGCCGCTTATCCCCAAACCTGGACCTTCTGCGTCAACAACCTCGTAGGAGCCAGCCCCGAGTTGCTCATCCGTCAGGATCGCGGGCTTATTACCTCGCGCGTACTAGCAGGAACCATCCACGGTGACCACGACGAATCCAGCCTCGCTGAAGCCCTGAAGTCCTCATCGAAGGACCTGCGCGAACACGAGTACGCTGTTGCTTCGGTGGCTAATGCCCTGCGCCCCCATGTCACATCCCTGCACGTTCCCGAGGTACCTTTCGTTCTCCAATTGCCCAACGTGATGCACCTCGCCTCAGACATCTCTGGGGCCGTACGCCCTGGAGCCACTGTTCTCGAACTCGCCTCAACCATCCATCCCTCAGCCGCTGTCTGCGGTACGCCCACAGCTCTCGCCCGTGAAGTTATCACCGAACTCGAGAATATGGACCGAGGAAGGTACGCCGGCCCCGTCGGCTGGATCAACGCCGAAGGAGACGGCGAGATTGCCCTAGCCCTGCGCTGCGGGATGATCGAAGAAAAACACGTACGTATCTTCGCCGGTTGCGGAATCGTAGCCGACTCCAACCCCGAAGCCGAATGGGCCGAAACCCAAGCCAAGCTCTTACCAATGAAGCAAGCCCTAGGCGTGCTATAACAGACGTGACGGGGGAATGTATAACTTGACCCCCGGTCATCCTGCCGCCAGGCAGGACCCCCGGCAGCCGACGTGGGGTCTGAGGGTAGATCTTTCCCCAAGTCCCTACGTCGGCTGCCGGGGGTCCTGCCTGCGGCAGGATGACCGGTGGTTGACATGCCAGGGGGCCACATACCAGGGGGCCAGGCCCCTTGGCGCGTTTTGGGGCAGCTTGGGACTCGGCTCCTTGGCGCTTCTCTGCGTTACATCGAGACCTGGGTGATCGGCATGCCGGAGTCGGCGGAAATGTCTAGTGATGAGGGGGCTACTCCAGCCATGACGAGTTCGGCGCCGATGACTGCGATCATCGCACCGTTGTCCGTGCACAGGGCTGGGCGCGGTCGGCGTAGGGTGATTCCGCCTTGATCGCAGCGCTCGGCGAGTAGTCCTCGCAGCCTTGAGTTGGCGGCTACTCCGCCGCCGAGTACTAGGGTATCGATCCCATGGAACTGGCAGGCGTCGATGGCTTTGGACGTCAGCACATCCGCGACTGCTTCTTGGAAGCTGGCAGCGACATCGGGGATGGATATCTCAACCCCATCACGACGAGAAATTTCAACCCAGCGGGCGACCGCGGTTTTCAATCCTGAGAAGGAGTAATTGAAGCGGTGGCGTTCGAGGTCGTGTCTTGCGGTGAGTCCTCGGGGGAAGGAGATGGCACGAGGGTTTCCTTCTCCAGCTAAGCGGTCGATAACTGGGCCCCCCGGATAGGCCAACCCCAACAATCGCGCGACTTTGTCGTATGCCTCACCTGCTGCATCGTCGATCGTCGTACCGATTTCGTCGATCTGGGTTGCGATATTTCCGACCCGCAGAAGGTTGGTATGCCCCCCGGATACCAGCAAAGCCATGGTTGGGCTGGGAAGGGGACCATGGTCGAGGATATCGACCCCGACGTGACCGATGAGGTGATTCACCCCATAGAGCGGCTTGTTCAGAGCGAAGGCCAGCGCCTTGGCCGCAGATAGACCAACAACCAACGCCCCCATCAATCCTGGCCCGGCTGTGACCGCGATGGCGTCGATCTGCGACAGGTCGACGTCAGCAGCGGCAAGGGCCCTGCGCAGGGTTGGCCCCAGGGCTTCAACATGGGCTCTTGATGCGATTTCGGGTACGACTCCCCCGAAACGTACGTGTTCGTCCACGGAACTGGCGACCTCGTTGGCGAGTAGTTCATGGCCGCGAACGATACCCACTCCAGTTTCGTCACAACTGGACTCAATACCGAGAATCAATGGAGCAGACATCATAGGACCTGCCCTTCCCCAGGCACCAACCAGCGATAGACCACGGCATCGTCATCAGTCCCATAGTAGTTTTCCCGGCGCATAACCGGTGAAAATCCATGGCTTGCATAGAGGGCGATAGCCCCATGGTTATCGGCCGAGACTTCTAGGAAAACTTCCTGCGCTCCATGCGAAGCAGCCCACTCCATTCCATGACTCAGCAGAGATTGACCAATTCCCGTACGTCGTACGGATGGATCGACAATGATTCGACGTACTTCAGCCACACTACCCACCAGGCTCATCGCAATAACACCATGGACTTCCCCTCGCCCTGCCAGCGCCACGAAGTGGTGATCCACCTCATCTTTCCAGGAGTCAGCCGACCATGGCGGTGACAGGGTTTCGAGGACCATGATGGCATCCAGGTCAGCAACGGTAGCCCGCCGCAGATCACAACGTGAAGACTCCATCATGCGCTGTCCTTACCGAGGCGATTCGTACTCACAGTAGGCAGAACCGATTTCACCCTCACCGACACCTGAGCATCTGCTACCCGCAGATAGAGCGGTGTAGGACCAACATCGCTAAGTTCATGGGCATGAGCAGCGAGCAGGCCAGCATTGATTCGACAGTACGGCACAACGACTCCGCCGTCGTTGCTCCCATGAACCCCTGGACCGATGGTTGTCAGATTCGGCAGTTCTTGGGCCGATGACACGAAAGGTCCCTCGATCCGCGCTCCAGAGCGATCATAGCGAGCCCAGTAAACCTCCTTGCGGCGTGCATCCGTACAGGCAATAAAGTCCTGGTCAGGATTAGTCTGAGCAAAGTCGATACCGAGAGCATCGAGACTGCATAGGTGGAAGACCGGGATCTCCTGGGTGAGGGCTAAGACTTCACCAGCCACAACTCCTACCCGCAGTCCCGTGTAAGGCCCAGGACCCATACCGACCGCGATGCCAGTTAGGTCAGACATGGTCACACCAGCATCTGCCATAACCTGCTCCACTGTGGACATCAGGAGTTCCACGTGGCTGCGCGAGTCCCCCACGCAAACAGGAGCGATGACTTCACCGCTGCGAGCCAGTCCGACACAGACTTGGGTCGAGGTGTCGATCCCCAGAATCATCTCAGTCATCACCGTCTCCCATCGCATCAGCGAGCGCGTCGCGACCCATGTTCACATTTATCAGTGCTTCCCATTGCGGTACGAGATCCGCCCATCGCTGACCGATCGGAATCACGGTGACATGCCGTGTTTCGTCCTCGGGGTCACCGGAACGTTGGATTTCAACTTCAAGACGATCCTCACTCAGTTGTTCGGCAAGACCTCTGCCCCACTCGATGACGGTGATTGAGTGAGGCATCTCCTCGTCGAGATCAAGGTCATCGATCTCATCCCGGCTGGCAAGTCGGTAGGTGTCCACGTGAACTAAAGCCGGGCCGTCATCAAGAGATCGGTGGATACGTGAAATGACAAAGGTCGGTGAGATAACAGGCCCCATCACATGGAGGCCTTCTCCAATTCCCTGAGCGAGCTGAGTCTTCCCCGCTCCAAGTTCCCCGATCACAAGGATGAGATCGCCAGCTCTCGATAGGCGCGCCAAATCCCGGCCAAGGGCATGCATATCCTGCACCGAAGCAATCTCCAGCCGTATCGTCACAAGTTCCACTCCTACCGGTTTCTCCCGAACAGTCTACGATCCCCGCATACCCTGCGCATCCCATCCCCAAGAGACACTCACATTGGTCCACACCGGGATGAACACCCACTCAAGGGTTCCCACCAGAGCAGTACGCGGATCAGGAGCGTTCCGATGAGTCATTCTTTTTCAGGCTTTGGAGGATGGTTGGGCCACGGGAATCCATGATCTTACCTCCTAGGATCACTCCCGCTACTACCATCGCGCCGCCGACAACGATGGCAGCACCCAAAGCCAGCCACGCTTGCCACGAGGTCGCGAAGATCACCCAGATACAAATAGGCAAGGCAAGCAAACCCGCCACAGTCATGGACCCCATCTGTGACAGAGCCTGCGAGCCCATCATTCCAGTCTTCATCTTCAGCGGGGATTCACCCGGCAAAGCGATGGGATAAATGACCAGCGCAGATGCGATAGAAGACACTCCCAACGCCGAAAGATACAAGATCACCATCGCAGCCAGTGAGGGTACGATCTTGCTCGGACTTCCGATGAGCCACGGCACAGCGATTCCCACGATGATAATGATCGGCACCGCAATCATCGATAACGCCGCGACTCGCCCAAGCCTGTCCTGCCATCCCTTGACTCCGGTTGCCAGATGGATCCACCACGCCGTCGAGTCATAGGCGATGTCGGCGCTGATGGTATAGCCAGCCATCAATGCCATGAATCCCAGCCCGAAGGCAATCATTCCATTGACAAGGATGGCAGGGACCGCTTCCTCGGGGCTGCTGGTTGGCAGGAACTGGAATCCCCACCCCATACCGCAGAAGACAATGGGCATAAAGAGCATGGCGGGAATCTGCCCCAGATAGCGCGGATCTCGCCTCCAATACCTCAGACATCTCGCAGCAATAGCAGCCACGGGTACGAGCTTCCCGCGTACCCAGGTCAGACCAGCGAGGCGGGCAATAGAATCCTTGGTCACCACAGAAGAAGACCGGGCTATGGTCCCAGCCACAAGAGCGTGGTTCAGGATGATCCCATAAGCCCAGAGCCCAACTCCTAAGTACGCGCAGGTCAGCCCGAGATGAGCAACCAGAAGCAACCATTGTCCTGACCCAGCATCGGCAATCAAGGCCCAGGGGGCACCGAACGGAGTCCATGACGCCACAGCACTGACATCTTCGATGATCTGCCAGATATTTGCCAGGCGCGATGAACTGGAAGTCAGGAAGCCAATGATCATCGAGATTCCCGACCCAGCCAAGGAGAGCACCAAGATCACGACGAGTCCGATCACGCCCATCATGTCTTTCGCCTTACGAGATGACAGCATCCCCGACAGGGCTGTCGATGCCACTCGGGCGCACACCTGGGTCATCAGGAAACCCAGGACTGAGGCAACCAACCCAACAGCCAGTACGAGAGGATTCCCCAGCCACGGCAAGGCAGCACCCAGGCAGACAACCGCTGTGAATAATCCAGGCAGCCCCAGCAAACCAGCCAGAATCAATCCTGGAGCGAGTTTGGCCCCCGTTAAAGGGAAGGGGGCAAAGCGTGCGGGATCAAGGGTCTGATCGAAACCGAAGAAGATCAGCGGCAGCAAGGTCCATCCCGCCACCAGGATTGTCCCGCACACGACAGTGATCCATCCTGCTTGCGCCTCATGACCTGGCACCGCCAAGGATGCGGCTGCTAAGCCGACCAGGGATAATCCCACCGCAAACAGCACATTGACAGCAATAACGATCCACAGAACCAGCCTCACCGTGGATCTTTTCAGGTCAGCGACGGCGAGGTGGAGTTTGAGGCTCAGGAGGGTCGCAACCATGTCAGTTCTCCGTGCTCGGGGCCCCCGCCGACTAGCTGGATGAATCTGGATTCCAGATCCATTCCTGCCGCTACATCCTTGACTGGTCCCGCTGCCAACAGGCTTCCATGGGCAATGATCGCGACGTGATCACAGAGCCGCTGCACAGTATCCATCACGTGAGAGGAGAGAATCACCGTACCTCCATCGCGTACGAAACCTCCAAGAATGTCTGCGATGGTTCGCGCTGAGACCGGGTCAATCGCCTCGAAGGGTTCATCAAGTACGAGCACGTCGGGCGCGTGGATGACCGCACAAGCGAGGGCAATCTTTTTGGTCATTCCCGCTGAGTAGTCAGCAACCGCCTTGCGCGCATCATCAGCCAGTCCCAAAGCCGTCAGAAGATCACCAGAACGTTGGGCAACTGTTGTCTTGTCCATGCCGCGAAGCAAACCGGTGTAGGTCAACAACTCCTGACCACTGAGTCGATCAAAGAGCCTCAGCCGATCAGGAAGCACCCCAATTCTCGCCTTCACTGCGGTCAGGTTCTGCCATACATCGATCCCTGTGACCCAGACCTGTCCGGCATCCGGTTTCAACATCCCAGTCGCCATGGACAATGTCGTTGTCTTTCCTGCGCCATTAGGCCCGACGAAGCCGTACATCGATCCTCGCGGGATGTCTAAGTTCAACTGGTTAACAGCGCACATCCTTCCGAAGAACTTCGTCAATCCACGCATGGAAATCATCGGCTGCGAGACATTATCAGGCATAGTTGCCACCACATCGGGAGCATCATTATCCATGCTGGAGAGGATATCGCACATCCGGTTTCCCAGCGATCCTTCACCGCGTGACCCAAACACGAAAACAAGTATTCGAACGATATCCAAGACTCGCTGCAGAACAGATCATTACGCTGCCAACTCTCTTTGGCTGCTCGAGGTTTTGCGTCGCAGCGAGCTTAGCCGGTTATCAGCAGCTAATTACTCGATTAGTATTGAGAAGGAGTATCCATGTCGCAAGGAGCGGTCCTCGATCCGAGATAGGCTACATTCTGGCTAGAATGGACTCGGTTGGCGTCCGACCTGAGGGTTCTTCGACGACTCTGGCACCCAAGGAAGGGGATCGTGTGGTTCACGACACATCATCAGTCGCACCTGTGTGTGCAGTGTTCCTGCGGTCGAATGGAGTCGGGGAAGTACTCATCAACGAGAAGGCGACCACGGTTGCTTGCTCCAGTCTTGCGGAAGCCCGTCGAAAGTCCATCGAGATTCTGTCTGAGGCTGCCAAGGACTATTCCAGCCCTTTGCTGGTGATTTGCTCAGATCCGGCTGGTTTGTTCCGGCTGGTGGTCGGCAACGACGGTTCTGTCACCGAAGCACCTCGTGACAATGTGGTGACTCCTATCGCGAGCGCACCCAGCTATGTCACCCCTATTCCATCTGCTCTTCCCACCGTTCCGCTCATCGCCACGACTTCCTTCTTGGTGACTGACAGTGAGGATGACGAAGCAGCCCCGCGGCATGCTTTCATCACTGAGTCCGGGGAACCCCTGCCTGCCGAGCAGGGTTGGCGCGGTGCCTTGGCTAGGCGAGGAATCCCCTTGCCGCCCTCCGAATCCGAACTCGCTGATCGAGCCCACCGCCTCGCAGTCTCCCAGCGATGGGTGAGTCCTCGTACGATCTGCGTGGTCAACGGCAAGGGAGGTGCCGGCAAGACTCCAGCAACCATCTGTCTGGCTTCAGTCTTTGCCAAGTACGGCGGTGCTGGTGTCCTCGCTTGGGACAATAATCAAACTCGAGGCACTTTGGGGTGGCGTACGGAGTCCGGGCCTCACGATGCGACCTTGTTGGACCTGCTGCCGCAGATTCCGTACCTGATGAACTCGGATTCTAACTCCACTGCCTTGTCGCAGTTCGTCCATCACCAAGGCCGGGATCTCTATGATGTCCTGCGCTCCAAGAGTGTCGTACTCGCCGATGAGCAGAGGATTACACCCTATGATGTGGACGCCATCTGGAAGGTAGCCGCTCGGTTCTACCGGCTCATCCTGATGGATTCTGGTAATGACGAATCTGATCCGATGTGGCGACGCATGATCGACCTGTCCAACCAATTGGTCACAGTGACCACCACGCGCGCTGATCATGCCGAAGCTGGTGCCTTGCTTTTGGAAGCCTTGGGGCGGCGCAATGAGCACAGTGCCCGCTTAGCAAAGAACTCTGTCACGATTATCAGCCAGGCCGATCCGAAGGCCTCCGATGAATCGATCCGCCGGATCAAGGAAGGGTACGCCGATCTCTCACGTTCGGTCACTGTTATTCCTTATGATCCAGCAATGGTTGAGGGAACTCTGTCGTACGATGCTCTGAAACCAGCTACTCAGCGAGCATGGCTTGTTGCTGCGGCTGAGGTTGCTGCGGGGCTGGGCCCAGGGGTGTACCCGGCATAATCGCTGGAGCGATTGCGACACCTCGGGCGACCAGGGTTGTAATCCACGATAGAATTGTTGTATGTCCGCCAACGAAACTGAAGCTTCACGCCGCACGGCCATCTTTGGTTGGATCACCCTGGCAGCCAGGCTGATCCTCGGCGGCATCCTGATTTATGCAGGGGTCTTGAAGGTTGGGGACCTTCGGCAATCGGTGATTGCTGTCCAAGCGTACGAATTCCCCATCCCGATTTGGATGGAGTTCGTCATTGGCTACTCACTGCCTGTCGTGGAGATCCTGCTTGGCTTGGTGATCGTCGTTGGCCTGTTTTCTCGATGGTCCTCAGCACTCGGCGGATTACTCATGGTGGCCTACATCGCTGGAATTGCTTCAGCCTGGGCACGCGGTCTGAACATCGACTGCGGATGCCTCACCCCTGGGGGAGGTCTTGAGCCTGGTCAGGCGACAATGTACTTCGAAGACATTCTGCGAGACATTGGCCTAGTGGCGTGCGCAGTCTGGACCGTCATCTTCCCCGCATCGACAATCTCACTGGATTC
>WQYJ01000026.1 GCA_009781325.1 Propionibacteriaceae bacterium
TATCCGCCGCAACAACCGCCTCAACCGGTACAGCCCCATCCCCACGGGCAACGGACGCAACCGGTACAGCCCCATCCCCACGGGCAACCAACCCAACCAGTCCAGCCACATCCCCACGGGCAACCTGTTCACCCTGGTCAACCCATTCATCCCGGGCAGCACCATCCTGGGCAGCAACCACCTCAACCAGCACAACAGTATCCGCCGGCTGGCCCCTATCCCCCTGCGCACCCGCATGTTCCGGCACAACCCTATGGCTCGCCGCAGCAACATACTCCGGCGCAGCCCTATGCTCCTATCCCTGCGCATACTCCCCAGCCGCTAGCTCCTACTCACCCGCACATCCCCGTACCGCCTGCAGTGCCGCAGCAGCCGTACTCTATGCAGCAATATCCCCCAGCACCAGTACATCCGCAGCACTATCCCCCAGCACAGCACTATCCCCCAGCTCCGCAACCCTATGCCCAGGAAACCCAGCCGCCAGAAAAGGTACAGGGCAATGTCCTTCCCGGCATCGTTGTCGCTATCCTGGTCTTTGCTCTCATCAGTGCAACCACCACCATCGGCCAGTCAGTATCGTCTGTGTCCTTCAACAGCCCCTGGCTTCCCGCCGACAGCCACCGTACTCATTTCGCCAGCTCCGCCCCGATGGGCTTTGCTTTCTCCGAGTGGTCACGTCCGGACTTCATCAGTCTGGATCGTTCAAACATGATGGGACTGGCTTTGTGGTACCGGGTAACAAGTTTGCATGTTCTGGACACCCAGTACGGAAGACTGCGGACCATCTACACCGGCTCCGATGGCACCGCTACGTCATTAACCGATTCCCTGTGGACACTCGATTTCGACGGAGCCCGCACAGCCATCGAGGTCGACGTGCATGAGGTTGATGAGGACTTCCAAGTTGATCTGCTTATCCTTGAACCCGGCCGACTCGATCTTCCGAAGAATCTGACAGCTGGGCAGCAGTGGGATTCCTCAGGTTCAGCCACCATCTGGAATTCCGCCTCGCAGGAGGCCACAGACGAGTCTTACTCTGCCGCCTATTCAACAGCCGAAGCAGCCGACGCCAATCTGGCGGGACGAGGCTGCCTTGATGTCACGATGGAACAGACCATCGGCGAGCAGTCATCAACCACAGTACGAACGTGGTGTCCCAAGGTAGGCATAGCCGCCTATTCCTCCCCCACCGGCACCTGGAAGCCGACCGACCTCTTCCCCGTGATCGATCTCGGCGCCGACGAGCCCTTCAATTGGAGCGAAGTCGAGAGTCTGACCTTCAATCCGCTCGCCATCAAAGAACTCGACTTCTTTGGGAGGGTTCTCGTAACACCTGTCTCACCCATGGGCGTACTGAATGGGGCCATCAGCTATGGGGATCGGCAGTTCCCAGACCTCTACCGCATCACACTCGGCGACGATTCTCACATGAATTGGGGTGTACGCCCTGGCGGTACGCTCACCGCAACCGCAACCTTTGCCGGTATGACGCTGGTTGCCACCACGAACCGTAATGTGATCGCCTACGATGAAGACGGCCGCTGGCTCTGGGAGACATCACTGTCCGATCTGACCATGGTTCCTCCCGTACGCTTCCAAGACTGGGCCATCATCGTCACACTGGATGGTTCTGTGATGGCTTTGGATCTGCGCACAGGGGCCACCACATGGAGCACCAGCCTTGGCGAAGGGATCCGAAGCTTTCCCGTAGCAACGCCTGATTACCTGCTCGTCGCTAATCAGGCAGGAGCACTGGCATGTCTGGACTCCAAGGGAGCAATCCTCTGGGTCGTGGATGCCGGGGTCCCGCAAGCCATGACTGTGTCAGGCGGAGAGGATCCAGTGGTGGTCTACGCTGCCGGCGGTTCAGTTGTGTTACGGGGCTATTCACTGTCGGATGGGAGCCTCCTTTGGCGCAGCCGGGTCTATCAAGCCCCCCACGACCTGTATTCCCTTGATTCGGCATTGGTGTTACGCAACGAGAGCATAGTGCTTGGAATCGACTGGGCAACAGGCGATGTCCTGTGGAACTGGTCCGAGCAGCGCACGGGTGCCGGTTTCGCTGGCTCAGAGCGCGTACTCTTGTTGGGTGACACTGACATGATCCTGCTAGATGCCAATGGAAAGCAAGTACGCACCTGGCCGCATAGCTTCCAAGGTTCAATCACCCCTTCATGGTCCCTCATCACAGTAGGCACAACTGTGATCGCCTTCGATGGCTTTACGATAGAAATCGGGGTGATGTGATGAGGGGCATCTTCTTCGAACCGTTCGTAATGGCGCGCGACGTACTCTCTGCTGCCTTCGTTAAACCCGTGCAGGATGGTCGGCCCCACCCAGACCAATGGCCCCGCGGACTTCCGGCCATCGGAGCAGCAGTACTGGTTGTTTATGTCCTGTTGGCCCTGGCAGCAGTCTTTGCCGTCCCGCTGCGCCAACACACCACCCTGGTCATCTCAATGTCATCAATGAATAGCCTGCCCCAGCCCGCCATATGGCTCCTGCAGTGCGGCGTGGTTTTGACTATGGCCTTGCTCTACACTGCTGCACTCCACACTTCGTGGTTGCTGCGTTTAGTTCTGTTTGTCCTTGGTGGCTTTGCCCTCTTCTTTTTCGTCGCACCAGCAGTGATCACAGTGCCGTGGGTCGTTTTCCTGTCGGTGCTTCTTTACATTGGTCTGTTCGTCTTCACGATAGTACGGTCCCGTCGAGAATTCGCCTGGTGGGAGTTTGTGGTCATCACCATCGTCGTCGGCTCCATGATGCTCATACCTTCGATGATCGCTGCTAGCTCTCCAACTGTCTTTGCAGGCGAGGGCCCAGCATTACACATTGTCGGCATTGAGGGGACCTTCGCCAGTTTGGGATTATTGTCCTACCCAGTACTGATGGTGGCTGGTGCAGCTCCCGCCCAGATTGTGGTGACCGGCGCAGTCGCAGTCACCAACCGCCCGGTTGTACGCTCACTTCTGCTCGGGATTACGCTCTTGGGTCTCACATGGCTAACACTCAGCACCATACTTGATTGGCAGGAAGGTTCAGAGGACCTCAGTCTCTCTGCTCTAGCCGCTGGTGTTGTCACTTGGAGCCTCATCTTAGGCTTATTGGCGTTGTGGTTGAAACGCGGACAAGCGCGAGCACCCGAAGAGCCTTCTTCTTTCCCTGATACCTGGTCATCATGGCTCTACCCGCTGGCTGCTGCAATAGCAGGAGTAGCTCTTGTGCTAATACCACTGGGGATGATCATTCAAGTCCTCCATTTCGCGGGCTCTCCAGAACTGATAGCGATCATCGAACACATTTGGAACGGATTCAGCGACAACAACCCCGCCCTCCTGTGGCGAACCGTGCTCGGGTTCGTACTGATAGGAATCGCTTGGAGAATCAGCGGTCGTGGTCGCCCCACCGAAGCCATGCTCATCAGCGTCCTTGCTGTGTCGATGATCATGGAAGGTCTTGGTCTGATTCCTGCTCTGGCCTTCCTCCATGAGGAAAACACCCGAATGACTGGCCTACTAGCCTGCGCTGCCGCCTTCGTTATCGGCTGTATCCTGCTGATCCGCCGTCATATGGATGCCGAGCGGGCTGGGCTGATCCTAGCTGTGGTGCTCTTGGCGGTTCTTTATCCCATCCGCAATGTCCTCGACGATCCCGCCGGGACAGCCCTGTACTTCAGTGCTCCGCTAATACTGCTCTTCGGTCTGACGTGGCGCGTACTTTCAGACGCCGAATTCCTAGACGGCGACACCCGCGTGTTCCCACGTTCCACACGAGTGCTCCTCTTCATGGCCAATACCTTGTTTGCTGCCACCTTGGTTGCCTTCATCGCCCTAGCCAGCGCAACAGCCACCGCTATTGATCCTTCACAATGGTCCGATTTCGGCGATTGGGCACTCGGCGGCCCCCTCTACATCGGCGCCATGGTCGCCTGCCTCTGGCTAGCCGTACGAAAGAAGGCCCCAACCCCCGAACAAGCCCCCATTTCCGCATAGCATGTACGTTTTCCCTGCATCATGAAGGGAAAACGTACCCACTAATGAAGCGGTCGGCGATTGACACTATTTGATGCGCAGCAGCACAGGCTTCCTTCACATCCTCGTTAGTCACCTGCGTTGTCCTTTCCTATGAGGCTTACCATGGGCCTGGAAGCAACCTGCGACAAGAAGTGGTCGTTTTTCCGATCGATCCATGCTTGCGCGGTTGTACGGAAAATGTTGACTTCCATTCCTAATCTTTCGCGTGCTGCTTCTTGCACGGAAATCAGATCATCGACCGACAGGGTTCCAATAGCCATCACGTCAACGTCACGCGGCGGCAATCCTTCGACTCCCGTACGCCTCTCTGCCCAAGAACCGTAAATAAATGCACCCTCCACGGTTGGGTTTGCTCCAAGCAGTTCCCGCAGCACTGGGACCGGCCCATACGTGGCAGCAATGATCTCAGCCATGGGGACATAAAGCGGATGGTGGACATTAACCCGTACGAGTCTATTGTTACCATCACGCCTATCTAGGAGAACCCCACTATCAACAAGGCGTGATACCTCTTTGTGTACGACTGCCTGTGCTAAGCCGGTGCTGCGTTGGATACTTGCCAGGGTTTGCTCCTGATCAGAACGAAGAAAAGCCTCAGCGAGAATCGCCCCAAGGGCATCCGATCGTACAAATGGAGTCAATACAGGGGGCATCTTCTTCACAAAACACGATTATAGCATCGCGTTATGCGAATTTCCTACCCCTGCGATGGTTTCAAGCTGGAAGGCGGCCGCATAACTCACTAGCAGGCGTACTTTGTCGTCAAAGCGACGACAAAGTACGCCCAGTGAGGTTAGGGCTATGAATCGTAGGGGTTTTCTGTGGAGCCGGAGGGTACGGAGTTGCCTTGGTTGCCGGTGGTTTCGATCCATACGGTGTATTCGTAGTTGCCTCTGACGTCGATCTTCATGGCGCCGGGAGAACTGTAACTCTCCTTGAATTCGTGGTAGTAGCCGGAGGGGCCGAAGGAGTATTGGTTGCCATACCAGGTGTCTCCCGAGGCGTAGACCAGGCGATAGGAGCCAACGGGAACTCGAATGTTGAGCGTTGCCCCAGCTTTCACATAGGCCGACACCACTGGGGTTGACGTACCCCACTTGAAGAAAGTGACATGGCGATCCTCACCCGGGCCGGTGATGACCTTGAATGGCTGCCCTGACTTGCCAGCCTGCAGCAGGCCCGTACCAGGGCGCGTCTGCGCAGGTACGAACTGCGGCTTGAGGGCTTCTATACCCCGACCGATCTCGGAATCCCAGGCTTCATCCACCCCAACAAGCGCCGCGAAAGACCCATTCTGCGGTGTCACACTGTAACGCGAAACCTGGTCGATAAGGTTTTCTGCCATCGACAAGGATGCGCTGTACGAACCCTTCTCAGTGCTCACCTCAACAGTCAGCTTCACCGTGGTGCTCCTAGGATCACCCACGGATGCCGGGACATCAACAATCTTGCGCACCTCACGCTGGAAGGCATCCGGAGCTAATCCTCCGAAGATCTTCTTGTCCCCATAGGATTCAATAGCCTTGGTGGTCTGATACTCAATCACAGCCTTGGGATCCGGGTAGGCAAGCTCCGTACTGAAGGTGTTGGACTCCCCCGCCTCGCAGGATTCACTTGTGACTAGGTGAGCAACACCGGCTGGAATTCCGGTGACTTCCTCAACGAAGGAACTCCTCGTCGCGTGAATGATCGCTTGACTCCACTGCGGCATTCGCTCAGCAGCAAGGGTAAACAATTCCGCATTGGCCTTGCTGAAACCCAGGGTTGCCTCATGGAAGGTGAACGGCTCAATGTTGACAGTAATCTGCGAATCATCAGCCACGACGAGCACCGGAATCTCGATCACACTGTATTGCACAGCCTTAGGGTGGGTATACAACCATTCCTGCCAAGCGACCTTCCCCATGGGCGCCAAGGTTGCCGCTGCCTCATCCAAAGATTCGTACGACACCTCCAGCGGCGTTGTCCCCATGACCTTATCGTTGACCATCGCCAACTCTGGCAGCAGGATCGGGATCATATAGACCGACTCATTACCGGTGTCTTTGAGCGCTTTCTTCACGTCGCCCAACTTCAGTCCGATCAAGTACGGCTCCTTCGCCGCCTGTTCAAAAATGGCCGATTCGATGGCGACGAGCCGCTTATCGAAGAAATTATCGATAGCTGCGCATCCTGAAAGACTTGATAGCACCACAACAAGACCCAGGGCAAGCGCGAGCGCATGCGTTCTCCTCGAATTCACCTTCCAACTCCAGAGCATATTTCCTCCTGTGAACAGTATTGTATTCCAACTACTCACCTCAGATGACCGATCTGCAGCAAACAACAGCATGGGGAAATACACCCATCGTGGCCATGCAGGGACCATGCATATGGTTAGGGAAAACAGTGCGGTGCAGAGAGGCCCGCACAAGAAATGAGGAGAATAAATGAACCTAACACTGGACGAACGTGCCGTGGCTGCAAGCCCGCGCGAGCGAAAACACCGGGTAAGCATCAGCCTCGCTGTTGCCCTCGGGATTATTCTGAGCCTCGGGGCTGGGTTGGCGCCATCGGCTTCTGCCGCTGCTAACCCGACGGGAAACCTGGACAAGGTTGAGGCTGGATTAGTGTCCGGATGGGCCTGGGATCCCAATAACGCGGCTGCTGCTTTGACGGTAGAACTGCGGGTTTTCAACGCCAGCAACCAGGATGTCACCGTCGGCAAGATCACCACGACTGCCAACATCACCCGCAGTGATCTGGTCAACGCCAAGATCGGCACAGGAAAGTACGCCTTCCAGACATCGATCAACTGGTTTAACTATCCTGCGGGAACTTACAAGGTGGCTGCCTATGCGATCAAGGGCGGGGCCATGTATCCCCTTCCCAACCCCCGAAACTTCACCGTACAGAAGCTCGTTGGCGGCATCGACCGGGTTAACGACACAGAGATCAAAGCCTTCGTGTGGAAGCCGGATGCGCCCAACTATGCGTTGACAATGAAGTTCAACATCTACAACTCCGCCAACGCAGTGGTGAAGAGTTTCTCCGTACTGTCCAATGCCTATCGCTCGGATCTGGCAAACCTGGGTTGGGGTACGGCGAACTACGGCGTGCTTTACACCATGGACTGGTCAAGCTTTGCTGCGGGCACATACCGGGTCGAAGCCCTTGCTATCGACGGCACAGGGATAGCACTTCCCTGCGGTGATCCTAAGTATTACACCAAGACTGTCGTCGTACCGCCGCCTCCCCCGGCTCCGGTGTGGCCCGGCCCGACGAACACTGGCGTACCCGCAGGAACCAAGCTCACTGTTCATGAAGGTGACCTGAAGATCACCGTTGACAACACCGTTATCGACTCGACGGAGATTCGCGGTTTGGTGCGCATTGAAGCCAAGAACGTGGTCATCAAGAATTCGCTGATCACCGGAAGACTGCTGACCTCGCCGCTGTCACTGATTTATGTCAACGGCCCTAACTACTCGGTCACTGTCAAGGATTCGACGCTGTATGCGAAGAACCCATCCCCGTACATCGTGGGTGTGATCGGGTCGAACTTCACTCTGGAACGGGTGAATATCTACAATGTGACCGATCAGGTGAACATCATTGGCAATAACGTCACCATTCGTGATTCCTGGCTGCACAACAATCTGTATTATCTCCAGGATCCAGTGCAGAACAACACCCCCACCCATGATGACAATGTCCAAATCCAGATCGGCAGCAATATTCAGTTGATCCACAACACGATGGAATCAACTCATAATGCTGCTGTAATGGTGACCCAGGACCAAGGTGTGGTCGGGAATCTCCTCATCGAGAATAACCGCATCTCACATGGAGCATGTGCTCTGAACTTGGCCGAGAAGACAAAGGGCACGCTCAAGGGGTTCGTCATCAAGAACAACGTGTTTGTCTCAGGAACCCAGGTCTACTCAGGATGCGCCATCATCACCGATGCCACATCAATTCCCCTATTGACCCTCTCAGGTAACACCTGGACCGCAGGCGGCACCGTCGCCGTCACCAAGCGGTAGTCCCTCAGGAAACAACGCCGGGTGCCCCCATTCCCGCAAAGTGTTTCCCAACAGTGGGCGTACTTGAGCCCCAAGTTAAGGCTCAAGTACGCCCACAAACATATGCAAGGGGGACGCACAACGTGACACACATGTGACAGAGCAGATGACCCAACCAACCCACCCCCGTCATCCTGCCGCCAGGCAGGACCCCCGGCAGCCAACCAATGGACTTGACCCAATTCAGTCATCCTGCCGCCAGGCAGGACCCCCGGCGGCCAACGTATGGACTTGAGAAAGAAATAACCTCAACCAAAGACCCTACGTTGGCTGCCGGGGGTCCTGCCTGGCGGCAGGATGACCGGGGGTTGGTTCCCATTTCCTCGTGTTATGAGTGAGCCTCGACAAAAGCTTCACACAACACAAAAGCCTGAGAATCAGTGAACTGCTGAGCAGGATGCTTACAGAAGTACGCCGACGGTTCTATCAAAGCTCCTCCAAGACCATTCTTCAGTGCAAGCTTGCAGCACCGGATAGCATCGATCACCACTCCAGCGGAGTTGGGCGAATCCTCAACGCTAAGACGTAGTTCCAAGTCAATAGGAGTATCACCAAAGATGCGCCCCTCCATGCGAATAAAACACACCTTGTTATCATCCTGCCAGGCAACATAATCGCTAGGAGATACGTGAAGATTATGGTTCGGGTCGGTATAAGTCGCAACAGCTTTCACCGCTTCAGTCTTAGAAATCTTCTTAGATTCCAGACGATTCCTGTTAAGCATATTCAAAAAGTCCGTATTACCCGCAGTGTTGATCTGGTACGACCTGTCGATGGTGACACCTCTGATTTCGAACAGGTCAGACAAAGTTCTGTGGACGATAGTCGCCCCAAGCTGCGACTTCACATCATCACCAATGATCGGCACCTTAGCTTGCTCGAACTTCTGCGCCCAAGCAGGGTCACTGGCGATGAACACCGGTATGCAGTTGACGAAACCCACACCAGCCTCAAGGGCTGCTTCCACATAGAAATGCGTAGCCTGCTCTGAGCCCACGGGAAGGTAGTTGACCAGAATCTCTGCCCCAGAGTCTCGGATTGCTGCCACAACATCCATCTGAGAGGCCTCGGGTTGTTCGGAGATAACAAAGGTCTCCGACTCCGGATACAACCCCATGTGCTCCGAATACCCATCCAGAACCCGACCCATCTGAACTGTCACCCCATAGTCACTGTCATCGCGATAGAAGACCTTCGTACAGTTAGGCGGCTGATGGATTGCCGAGTTGAGATCCTGGCCAACCTTGCGTGCATCGATGTCATAGGCCAAGACAACTTCAATATCACAGGGCAAATACCCCCCAAGATCCCAGTGCATCAGCCCGATCGCATCGTCGCTATCCCTGGTCCGGTAATACCCCAACCCCTGCACCAACGCCGAAGCGCAATTCCCCACGCCAATGATGCCAATCTTGATTGTGTCCATCGTCTTCCTTCGATCCACCACGGCCCCTGCCACCTCGCAACTCCGCTTCACTAGTTCTATTACCATCCAGCACGCGTGTCAAGGTGGACGAAGCCCCAGTCATCCTGCCGCCAGGCAGGACCCCCGGCAGCCAACGTATGGACTTGAAAAAGAAAACCCTAACCACAGACCCTACGTCGGCCGCCGGAGGTCCTGCCTGACGGCAGGATGACCGGGGGTCGGCGTATGGACTTGAAAAAGAAAGACTCAACCACAGACCCTACGTCGGCCGCCGGGGGTCCTGCCTGACGGCAGGATGACCGGTGGTCGGCGTATGGACGTATGAAAAGAAAAACCCAACCACAGACCCTACGTCGGCTGCCGGGGGTCCTGCCTGACGGCAGGATGACCGGTGGTCGGCGTATGGACGTATGAAAAGAAAGACTCAACCACAGACCCTACGTTGGCTGCCGAATGGGGACTGTCACAAAACGTCACGACATCAGCACCCCTTAGAAGCGCGGAAGCCCTCATCAGTAATTGGTGAGCCATCGGCGTACTGACACATCATGCCATCTGGCCTAATCGCGCGGGTTGGAACGCCATTATTAAACTCAACAATGCCCCAAATCTCCGGAAACTCAGGATGGATCACCACAGCATTACCATCTGACCTAAACTGACCAACCAACTCAGTGACGTTGATGCCGAATCGCCCGCCAAAGGTGCAGGTCACCTTGGAAACCTCACTCTGTGCGGCGCAGTGAATCAATGTCACATCCGGACCATCCACGCGTACGATCGACCACACCGGACCCGCGTTGTAGCCCAGAGAACTGCCGATCCCTTGCTGGGGATAAACAATGAACTGGCCCATCGTCAGGTCGACGCCATAGCTAGAACTACCCCAGGAATAATCGATCGTAATCGGCTCATCCATCAGCCCGCCAGTCATGCGAATCCTGTATTGGCCGTCGGTTGCTGGCCCCACCAAGGATGCCGGTGAAAAGATGGGCTGCTCAAAGGAGGCTTTGATCGATGAATCGTTATACATGAAGAACGACCGCCACTCAGCAAGGTTCAGGACAATAGAATCCATACCCGTATGCGTCGGCTTCAAAACCTCGACTCCCAAGTAGGCCCGGCCCTCGTTCTCTTCGATGGTCGAGTATTCAATGAAAAGATTGCCGGTGGCATCGGTGACTGGGGATGCCGGCTCATATGTGGCGAACATCGGCATGTCATCAGAAGCCGCGATAGCCAAATCATCACTGGACTTGGTCCACTTCACATCACCGGTTGAGTCCATGACAACTGCTGCATAGCCGCTCCCGCCAATACACCCCGCCAGAATCGACGCACCCCAGGCGGGATGATGGAAATCCTGTGCCCCATTCAGCTCCGAATCAAACTGTGAGGAACAGTACGCGCTGATCTCCGCATTGAGAGTCTCCGACAATGATTGAGTAGGCGGAACGTTGGTCTCCCCCGACGACGACGTCGACGGCGATGGCAGAGGACTAGGGAACAAAGCACACCCAGTCAAGGTAAAACCAACTACGAGACCAACACAAACAAGTACTATTTTCCGCATTCCAAGTTCCTCTCCGATGAATGAACAGACCTGATCAGGTCAGGGACGCCACGACGATCGTAGCATGATATTGGGTGTGACAGGGGGATATACCGAAATCGTACGAGACGCCATGTCACAGAAACTCCTCGTAGCTTTGCCATTGTGAGCACTATAGGGCTCTTGTGTAAATTCGAATGGATGGGCATGTGAAACGAAACGTCCAGGTTTAGATAGGAAGGTACTCTTCAACGAATTCGACCTGATAGGCATCGCGCTTGTATTTGTTACTGATCTCAATGAATACCAAGATCGCCTTGTACTTGTTAACATCCGAATTCTGTATTCGTTTGATTGTGATAGTGCCATCTTTGCCGATCGACTCGACCTGGTGTCCCCACTGGAAGACGTACTCTTCAAAATCAATAACGACCAGAAACTTCTCGGTGAAGAATTCGTCTGCGTAATTCGCCACGGCGTCCACACACGTCTTATCTGGACTACCATCACTCTTTGTGTCATCACCCATAGGTCTGCCTTCGGTTCGCTCACAGAGCGGGGTCAAGTCGGCTGGTGATGAGGCTATGGTGATACCCGGGGATTGAAGTCGGTTGACCTCGTAATACCACAACACCTCCACAGTGTTGGCTTCAAATGGGATGGCTGCATTGGATGACGCGCAACCAGACAGCAGCAGCGAGACAATCATCATGGCCCCAATGGCTCCGGTAATTCTTTTCATGGTTCCTCCTTATTGGTTGTTTGACACAGGGACGGCCCCACCAGTCACAGCCCGCCCGTTCCTCGACTCGTCTATGCACCACAAACGCGCATAACGTGACGAACAGGACCGTCCCTGTATCATTTCCTGTCTTATCTCTAAGACAGAGTACTAGTTGCGATGTACGTACCTGAGAACAGCAGTTCCACCACTCGTCAGCACTGCAGCCAGGAGTAGCCACAGAACGTACGAGCCTGGAATCGACTCACCACCCGTGGGTGCCTTCGGTCCTCCTGGGGGGGTTGAGGGGGTAGGCGCCCCAGCAGCGGTGACAGTGAACGATGCCTGCCAGGTGCCGGAAATCGAACCAGCAGCCATCACCGTATGCACCCCAGCCGCAAAATCAGCCGGTACGGTGAACGTCACAGACGGCAAAGTGCCATCCGGATTAACCACGACACTACCAAGATCCAAGATCTTGGAATGAACCGTGATATGAACAGATTCCCCTGGAGCCCAGTTTCCACCCTTGATGGTGACCTTCCCACCCACAACAACCGTCGACACGTTCAGCTCAATCTTGTTATCCTCCGTTGGAATCGTCGTGGGGGTCGTTGTTGGATCTCCCGCCGTCGTCGGAGTTGACGTAGGAGCCGTTGTCGGTTCCGTAGTCGGTGACGTCGTTGGAGCCGTTGTCGGTGCCGTCGTTGGTACCGTGGTCGGTGCCGTGGTCGGTGCCGTCGTTGGTGCCGTTGTTGGTGCCGTTGTTGGTGCCGTCGTCGGTGCCGTCGTCGGTGCCGTTGTTGGTGCCGTTGTTGGTGCCGTTGTTGGTGCCGTTGTTGGTGCCGTCGTCGGTGCCGTCGTCGGTGCTGTCGTTGGCGTCGTCGTAGTCGGTGCCGTGGTTGGGGTTGACGTGGTCGGCGACGTGGTCGGAGACTTTGTCGGAGTCGACGTTGTCGGCGACGTGGTTGGAGTCGAGGAGGTCGGCGACGTTGTCGGGGTGGACGTGCTCGGTGCAGTCGTCGGAGTAGACGAGGTCGGCGACGTCGTCGGAGTCGACGAAGACGGTGAGGTAGTCGGAGTCGACGTTGTCGGCGACGAAGTCGGTGACTGTGTTGGAGTTGTCGTATCCTGCTTGCCCTCAGTGTTGATGTTGATTGTCACGTTGTATGTGCCTGCCACCTCTGGCCACGTGAACTTCATCTCCTCAGAGGAAACTCCCGAGATCGCATTCGTGATGACATTAGCTGAGTTGCTCTTATCAGCGAACTTGATCGTTCCTTGAAGCTCGACCAGTTCTAGCTGGTACCCTCCAGTTGTCTCATCAACATCGATTGGGTATCCGCTGTAGGAATTCAACGTATTCCCGTTCTTATCCTTAACACCAGACAGCGAGGCAACTCCCTTACCGCCTGCGATGAATATATCCTTGCCAGTGCCGTCAGACACCGATGCGGTCCCAGTGAAATCAGTCCCAAGACGGATCGTCGACCCGCTCTTGCTGACAGGTGCTGAGAACACCACGGTCCCCTTCTGGGCTGTCACCGCGTTGAGCGACAAGGAATCGGTGTCCGAAGGCAGGAACAGACGCTGCCCCTGTGTCAGCTTGATGCCCGCACCCTTACCAGGCAGGAAGGAGACTGACGTGTAGGTCTGCGGCCATTCAACACTAACCGCCACCATGTCTGAAGAATTAGCCAAGTCAGCAGCACTCGGAAGTGTCAGACTAGTATCCGCAGGGGTTGTGACCTGACCGGTGTACAGCATGATATCTGAACCGCACTGATACTGAACCGTCAGGGAGAAGCCTCCAGCGGGCAAGAAGAACTCTGATCCGCTGAGCTGGTAGGAATCATAGCTACCAGAACTCACACTCGTACTGAGAATATTGCAGGTTGGTGCAGGGGTGACTAACCTGACCCGATTTAGGTCAGCACGACTCAAGACAGTCTTAATCGGGCTAGACAACAGATCCACTCTGTAAAGGCTTTGACCAACCCCAACAAACAGTTCAGTCGGAGCCATGACAAACCCAGGCATCTCAGGCATAGCCGGCAGCGCAAGGTTACAGAGCATTGAATGTGTAGTCGCTATCGAGCAAGACGCAGGGAATGGCATGGTCATCGGCCCCATCTTGACGAGCAGACTGGCCGAAATCGTGCCGCTAACCGTTTCATCAGGCACCTGGAACTCCTGGAAGGAGTCAGCAACATCAGCGATGTTGATTGTTGCATTTCCAGAACTCATGTCTGCACTGCGGAACGCCACACCCTGAGCTTTACCATCTACGGTGTATGTCAGCATCAGTTCGTAGTTACCCGAAGGCACTTTCAGACTTGTCTTGTTGAAGAACAACATCTGTGAAGCGGCTGACATCTCATCCATGCTAAAGATCATGACCGTCTGAGGTGAAACTCGCTTGTCGCCAGTGATGGTTAGGGTTGGGTTTCCTTGGAGGGAGTACGTTTTCTTTGCCTCAGCCAGACTGGAGTAATCGAATCCTTCGTCACCCTTGATAAAGATGAAGTATGAATCAGGGTTCTGGACCATGTCGCTTGTTTCGTGAAGCAGGAATTGATGAGTGGAGATCAGATCGATAACTGCATCGACCGGAGAATAATCTCCATGATCAAGCTGAACCAGCGAAACCTGGGGATTGACTATGGTGGAGTCAGCGGAAAAAGACAGGGTCTTCTCTTGACTAGCCTGTACCACAGTTAGGTTCGCGGAACCGCTGATGGTCCTGGTTTCAGTCTGATTGATTCTGTATTCAACTTCAACCGATACGGAATGCGTGCCTTCGGAAAGCTGGTTAACCGCCGTAGCGTATCGCGCCAGACTGCCGCCCCAGACAAGCCTTGCCGGCTCTGCCATCTGAACTCCGTCAAGAGCAAAGGTGACCCTACTGACATCATCCGAATTATACAGATCAACTGTGAGAGTAGTCCCATCCGTGGTGGCAGAATACGGCTTAATCCCGCTAATACCTGGGACCCACCGGTCACGTGCATGAGTAGTTACAGTAGCTTGATCATTATCAGATCGACGATCAACTGTATCGGGATCCTGATTGGAAACTGAGACGGTGAGAGAGTCCTTGGCAGCAGTAGGCGTCCAAGGAATACTGAGTTCGACCGTGGAAAAGGCATCAACTTTCTTGTATTCACCACGATTATTGTCACTGTAAGTGTAAATGACACCTGTGGTGTCAGACACCGTGATCTCAGCGAGACCATCACGAGGTCCCCGGTTATTCACAGCGACTATCAACTCATTTAATTCACCGATAATAGGCTCAACCGCTGGCATAACACTTTCTGGATAGACTGCAAGATCCGGCAGCGAACGAACTTCTGGAAGACTGTCTGGATTCCCCAGATAATACATAAGCGTGTCAGGAGAATAGGAGACGGTCAGCGTGCTATCTGCTGTGAGATGATAGTCGCCGCCGTTGATTGTGAAGATTCTGCTAATTCGGTTTTCTGAGCCTGGGGTTAGGAATTCAATTGGAATGCGTGTCGTCACGATTTCGTTCTTACCCACCAACCGAGTAATGCCCGTTTCGACACCATTCACAACAAATCTGGAATTGAATCTATTGGTGCCATTTGGCATAAAGCTACTATTTACACTAAGTGTCCTCGCATCCCACGCA
>WQYJ01000027.1 GCA_009781325.1 Propionibacteriaceae bacterium
AACCAGTTGTGTCACCCAGATCTCCGATGTGGAGTAGTTCATGGTGGCGACGTACATGGTCCCACCAATGGTGAAGGCAGTTAGATAATGCCAGCAAGAAGCCCATCCAAGCGGTAATCTTGGCTCACATCAACCTCGACAAACTCCGATGAGGAAACATAGAAGAACCCCGCAGCAATCTGGCTCACTGGTATCTGTGTTCGAGCAGCCCAGGCTCGGGCATAGACAACAAGTTGAACCGGATTCGCAGCAAAGCTCCCTGTCTTCCAATCAACGAGAAGGATTGTCTTGCCTAAGGGGACTAATCCTGGATTGTCATCGGCGCGGAAAACCGCGTCGATTCGACCCGACACCGCGTAAGAATCAATGGTCGTCATGAAGTCTTCTTCCACCAGCCACGGCCGAGCAGAGGCAAACTGACTTGCGAGGAACTTCGAGCAGAGATCTGAGATGCTGCCATCAGTATCCACCTCGTTTGATGTGATCATCTCGGAATTCACGTAGTACTGCTCCACCCAGGCGTGGAAACGCGACCCCACATCAGCTCGCCGTGAGGGAGGCGCGGGCAGAGGTCGAGCAAGCCTAGCAGCATACTGCTGGGGATCGGCTTGTATGTGAACGACTTGTGAAGCGGACAGAACCGACGGCAAAGCTACCGTGATTTCCCCCGGTGATTCTTCGGCGTCCAATGCCGCCATGACTTCATCCCAGGAGGAAATCTCGTGGGCAACCTCGCTGGGCATCACCGAGGTTTCCCAGGTTTGCTCCCCACTGATCGCCGCTGTTACCGCTGCAGCCCCCATGACCCACTTCGGGTCATCGAGTTCCGGCCATTGAATCTGCGGGGGAACCCACACAGGTGCATCCCTGTCATCCTCACCCAGCAAAACAGCATCGATGGACTCACCGCAGTCAAGAATCCGATCAACATAGCGTGATCGGGTTCGCGGGCCGACCACTTCGGTTCTCCAGCGATGGCAACTCACGACCAGGCGTCGCTTGGCTCGGGTTACTCCAACATAGGCTAGGCGATCCTCGCTGAGTTCCACCGCCTGCTTGAGCTGATCTTTAAAGTCGGCTAGTCCATCCTTAGTGACCTCCAGGATCTGCGGAACCGCAGAAGCATCGGAACGAAGTGATGTGGGTAGCGCACTGGGTTGGGACAGAAGGTTTTCTGTAACACGAGTATCGGGGAATACCCCCTCAACCAGCCCCGGAAGGTAGACGACATCCCATTCCAATCCTTTCGCCGCATGGATGGTGAGAAGATTCACCGCGTCGGAAGGGACCTGCTTGGGCTTAGCCAGACCTTGACCATGGCTCTCTTCTGCCTTGAGATATGCCACCAAAGCTGCTAGAGGAGCTTCCGGATTCCTGGAAGAGAATTCTGCTACATGATCGAGGAACTGCCTCAAGTACGGCTGTGCCCCTTCCTGGGTGGAGTAGATCTCCGCATCGAGTCCAATCCTGACCTGGATCTGGTGGACGCGGTCAACAAGGTTCCCGTGGATTCTTGTCAATGCATCGATGTCAGCTGTCAGACGCTCAAAACTGGTGCGACCATGGTCAGAATACGAAGCTGATCCAAGGTCAGAAAGAGCCTCCAGCAGAGAAGAATCGAGGTGGCGGGCTTGGCGCCCAAGTTGTGCACAATCAGCTAATCCAACTCGGAAACGAGGCCCTGTCAGGATCTCCATCACCTCAGGATTCGCGTCCACGTCAACAAGAATCTTCATCATGGCGAACACCTGCCAGACTGCTTCCACCCCCAGAAGCCCTCCAAGATCCGAGACAACCGCCGGAATTTCTCGGGCTCGGCACGCATCCAGGATTCTGCCGATCTCCCGTGATCGCCGACACAGAATCCCCACCTGGCTCCAGTGTTCGACATCACCGCTTCGATAGGCCTGCTCCAAAGAATCAGTAAGCCAGTCCACTTCCTCGTCCCAGGTGGCGAACTCGCGGACCAATACTTCTGCCGGAGGCGCCGATGAACTGGGTTGGAGTTCGACAGCCATTTTTCCGCCTAGATAGGGGTCAGCGCGGACCTGGGTGGAGATCTCATTTGCGGCATCAAGGATCTGCGGACCGCTTCGGCGGTTGACTGACAGGGTGTAGGTGCTCCGGTTGTCAGACGGGAACGTGTCATGGAAGCGATGGATATTGTCGACTGCTGCTGCCCTCCAGGTATAGATCGCTTGAAGGGGATCACCCACTGCTGTGATGGGATAACCCTCGACACCTCCGCCGGCCCCGAACAACCCTGACAACAACCGCGCTTGAGCTGCTGAGGTGTCCTGATACTCATCGACAACAACCAAACCGTACCGGTTTCGGATAGCTGCCCCGATGTGGGTCATCTGCTGGGTAAGATCGACAGCGGTCCTCATCTGGTCAGCGAACTCCACTGCACCGGCACTCAGTTTCTTGGCCCGATAATTCCGGCACAGATGAAGAAGACTCAGCCGTTGTTCGGCGATTCTCCTGGCGTCCCGAATAGCAGCATAAGGTGACCCTCGCCACAACGGAGCCTGGTCAAGCTCCTCAATAAACCGGCTGGTGTAGTTTTCAATGTCTGCATCTGTGACCAGGTGTGCCTGGATTTGCCCTTCCAGCCCCAGAATATCCTTAGCCAAAGCAGAGGCCGACTTATCCTCCAAGAATTCAGGTGGATCACTACACCACTGAACAACGTGATCAGCGAAAACATAACGCTCACCTGTGGTCAGGATCCGCTGAGCAGAACTCACACATACCCAAGGTCCGAACTCCGACACCAGTCGTGAAGCAAAACCGTCATAGGTAAAGATGTCAGGATTGGTCTCATCGTCGAGTTCCAGTAACCCTAAAGCCTTGCGGACCCGTGCGGACAACTCAGATGTGGCTTTGCGGGTAAATGTAAGCCCGAGCACCTTATCGGGAGTGACCTCCCCGCTTCCAACCAGCCATACCACCCGCGCTGCCATGACCGTGGTCTTGCCGGTTCCGGCTCCAGCTATGATCACTCCTGGAGCCATTGGTGCGGTGATGGCTTCCATCTGTTCATCAGAAAAAGGGATTTCCATGAGTTCAACAAGATCACGCGGTGTTGAAAGTCTGGTCATGAGCTCACCTTCTTTGCCGGACAGACAGCCCTGAAGGAACAACCGCGGCAACTACTCGACGCTAGTGCAGGGAACTCACCTCTTCTGAGAATGGCCCCAGCCGCAGCTATCCGGTGATGAACCCAAGTTTCATGCTGGTATTGGTCACCCACCTCATCACCTAGTTCCCCAGTCAGCACTGGCAACCCAGGGTCAGTGTCTAAGTACGGCATAGCATCCAAGGACGGTTGAACAACGACCTTCGGCAGGCCTTTGGCGTCCAACCTGAGATAGACCAACTCTGCTCCAGCAACTTCACAAGGCCCGAGTTCCTCAATCGCGCCGCTTGCTAAGGCAAGCTGATAAACACCCATCTGGATATGATTGGCCCCTTCGCGCGCTGTGGGGGCAGTTTTTCCCGTTTTCAAGTCAACAACCCAGAACCGCTCATTTTCATCACGCTCGACGCGGTCGAGCCTTCCTCTCAGGCGTAGGGAGCCAGCCTGCAGATCAGCAAGGAATTCCACACCAACCTCGCAGAACACAGTTTCTCTGTCGCTGCGGCGGCGGCGCTCATCAAATCTGATCAGGCACCCTCGGGCTTGTTCCAACTGAGGAAGACTCTTCCAGGCAGGAGAAAATTCCAGTTCTCCCCATCGGGATTCCAGCGACTCCAGCATCACGTCGAGGGATTGATCGAAGTCCTGACAGATTGTGTGGATCAGAGTCCCGAATTCCGCTTCGGCTTGATTCCTGCGCTCTGCCGCAGCCCGCTTCGTGAGGAACCACCGACGCGGGCAAGTCAATAGATCTTCGATCCCACTAGCCGATATAGCACTGATAGTCTCCGCTTCTTGGTGGGGCCCGACCGCCCACCAGTTGTCAGGATGAGCCGAAGGATATTTGTGCGACATAGCCGCCAAACGATCACCAGCAGCCTGCCTCAAACCCGGATGCGCACCCTCATCGACCAGAACCTGTTTGAGCTTACCAATCAGGTGCGCCCTCGACATCACCGAACTAGGTGCCTGCGCATCGAAGATCCCAATATCGGCCTTGAGCTGATCAAAGAAGACAGACGGCGAATGCTCCTCATCATCAACAGCAGTAACAACCAGACGGTCTGTCGTACTGGAACACCCAGTGTAGAAAAGCTTGCGCTCTGCATTGAGCCGCTGGCTCCGATCCACATCCAGATCCACCAAACCCGACACAGACAGCAACGGGTGAACTGCTCCCGTTGCAGGCCACACACCATCTTCTACCCCAGCAACGATGACCAGAGACCAGCACCCGGAACCTGCGCGGTGAGCCGTGGTGAGCCTGACCGCAGACGAGGCCCACGCTGAGGATCGGGGAAGATCCTCGGGCACCTCCTGGGATTGCACAGACTCTATCAATGCCGTGACTCCCGCTGCGGTCGACATATCGGAAAAGCTCGATGCCAGAGCAAACAAGGCAACGACTGCATCCAAGCTGCGGTGAGCACGCAGAGCCTCAACTCCTCCGCGTTCAATCTGCGCTACAAGCAGTTCTTCCCATCCCGACGACTTCCACAGATCCCACAAAGCTTCACTCACCGATTCGAAGTGACCACCGCTAGCCAACCCATCCAGCAAAAGAGTCACGATCTCTTCGGACTTCAGTTGAATCTCGTCACCCGAGATTGTCACAGGAACCCCTTCGAGCTGACAAGCCTGGGCGAACCTGGAAAACTCTGCCCCGCTTCTGACAAGAATGGCCATGTTCTCATAGGGGATCTTCTCCAGTAGATGAGCTCTGCGAAGACTCTGGGCGGCAAAAGCCGCCTCTGCACCGCGATCGGGACACAGAATCTTTTCGACTCCACCTGTGCGATCCGGGATGAGACACCGGTATTTCTCCAGTGACTCCACCGGGACACCCAAAGGCAGCTCGATTCGTCTCTTCAGATTCGCACAGGCCTCTTCGACTGCCTCGGCTACACCGTACCCCTGCTGTAAACAGATCGTTGAAGCATCGCTGCCCAACCCCGGCAGGCGGGCACCACGGAATCCGAAGACGGCAGAATCAGGATTCGCTGTGATGATAACCGCGGTAGAGAAGTCTGTCAGCGCCGAAAAGATCTCTTCTTGAGCAGAATCCACATTGTGGGAGTCATCGAGAAGAATCATCGATCCTTGAGGACGAACCGCGGTCAGAATATCCTCGCGCGTCAGCAATGCAGCAGCCCTCAGCAACAGCTCTGGATAATCCACCACCGATGCTAATCCGAGAATGTCCAGGTATTCCTGATAGAAATCCCCCATGCAAACCCAGTCATCCCGCGACTGGTCAATCCCAAGCTGACGAACATCATCCGGAGACAGCCCTGCACGCTGACAGGCAGCAAGAATCTCACGCAGATTCGAGGCAAACGGGACAGTGCGGCGTACTTGTGCAAATTCTTGCGGCCACTCCTGATCATCCTGCCCGGCGAGAATCTGGCGAACATAACTATCCTGACGAGCCGCTGACAACAGCGACGGCGGATGAGGATCATCGATCTTGACCACTGACAGGCACAAACTATAGAAAGTCGTCACCCGAAAACGCGACACCAGATGGGGGTAGAACTGACCCACCCATGATTGGTCCTCCTTGCGAGCCCGCCGAGAAGAGGCAATGAATAAAACCTGGGGAACACCGCGTTCCAAACTCGACACCCCAGCATGGATCAGCGCGGTCGTCTTGCCCGTACGAGCTCCGCCCATAACCAACAACTCACCCTGGCGGTGATCCGCAACCTGGCTCTGAGCAGGATTCAGCGTATGAACCTGCTGGGGTGCGGGGCGAACCAGCCGATAGGAAATCGTCATAGTCCCATCCCATCATGACACTGCGACATTTTGTGAGTCGAGTACCGAGAATCGGGGAAGAACCGGTAGATTTGGTATTACGAATAGTGATGGAGGTCCTATGTCCGAGTTCGCAGCAGCACAGGCTGCTCCCCCCCAGTCCCAACTAGCCCAATCACCCATCCTGAGCCTTGAGGCACCTGCCCCGATGGAGGCTGTGGCAACCACACAAGCCCCAGCGATGGCTCCTCAGGTCGAGGCAGAACAAGTCCCGGTTTTGGATGAGAAAGTTGCTGCATTCCTGGCTCAGATTGAGCAGGCAGAGACCAAGTCCCCCGAGTTCGCAGCCCAGGCGGATGCCGTACGCGCCATGGGTGATACCGATATCCGCAGAGCAGCGGAGACCTCCAATCGTCTGTTGAATACTCCGGTTCGTGCCATGAAAGAAGGCGGGTTAACCGCAGGTTCCACTGTGGGCAAGACTCTGATGGATCTTCGCCGCACTGTTGAAGATCTCGACCCCCACCAGGACAGGTCCATCAAGAAGAAGCTGCTGGGAGTCATCCCGATGGGCAAGAATGTCCAGGACTATTTCCGCAAGTATCAAACCTCCCAGGATCACCTGAATGCCATCCTGCATGCACTGCGCTCCGGTCAGGATGAACTGACACGCGACAACGTTGCTCTGGGGATGGAAAAGCAGAACCTCTGGCAGACCATGGGACGCCTGAATCAGTACGTCTACATAGCAGAGCGCCTCGATGCCCAACTGGCTTGGAAAGTCCAAGAACTAGCAGCAGTAGATCCTGTGCGAGCCAAGGCTCTCAATGAAGATGTTCTTTTCTACGTACGCCAAAAGCACCAGGATCTTCTCACCCAGTTGGCAGTGTCCATCCAGAACTACCTCAGCATCGACATCATCATCAAGAACAACATTGAGTTGATTAAGGGTGTTGACCGCGCATCGACCACCACCGTGGCTGCCCTGCGTACTGCTGTCATCGTGGCCTCTGCACTGAGCAACCAGAAGCTGGTTCTCGATCAGATCACCGCACTGAACACCACAACATCCGAGATGATCAACCGCACCTCAGAGATGCTGCGGGATCAGTCCGCCGGCATCATGGAGCAGGCCGCCAGTTCGACCATCGGTATTGAGCAGCTGCAGGCAGCCTTCCAGAACATTTACGCAACCATGGATTCCATTGATGCCTTTAAGGTGCAAGCCCTGGCTAATATGGCTCAGACTGTTACTGTCCTTGAGGGTGAAGTTGCCAAGTCTCGTTCCTATCTCGACCGAGTCCAGAACAATCCTTCCGCTCCTGACGGATCTCTCAACGTCGACACAGGTATGTGACGGGACACAGCGTGGGCCTATTTGACTGGTTCAAGAATGATGAGGAGCCCCCTGCCCCGCAGACACCGGCTGCTCCCACTGCCGAGGAGATTGCTGAAGCTCTGGACATGATGGATGCCAAGGTGGTTTCAGCCGCTGTGTCAACGGCTGTGATCGCCCGGGTTTTCAGAATCACCGCACGGCTACGGGATACCCTTCCCAGGATGAGCAATTCTGGTTTAGCGACGGTTGATCAGTATTCCCTGATTGCCACCGCTACCAGCTATCTTCCCTTGACAGTCGGCAGTTATGTACGTCTGCCGCGCGACTGGGCGGATACCCGTCCGGTGGAAGCTGGGCGCTCGTCACTGCTCGTACTGATTGATCAACTGGATTTGCTGGGAGAAACTGTGGACAAGATCTACGACGCAGTCCTCGCTAGGGATGCTGAAGCTCTAGTCGTCCACGGGCGTTTCCTGGCTGAGAAGTTTGCACCAGGGCGGGCACCGTTGAAGCAACCAACATCCAAACCACAAACGCCGACATCGACACTAGATCTGGGGTGATCATGAGCAACGAACCAACTCAGCAAGAGAAAATGGCTGAATTCACTCGTCAGGCTCCGCAATTACTGAATGATGTTCTGGCTCGGCTTCGAGCTGTCAGCGCCGAACAGGGTGCAGCGATTGCGGGGCTGAATCCGCTGGATCTTTCTGCCATCGATCCGCATGCTCCTGGCGCTTTCGGGCCGCTATCGGTTCCCGGGCAACCTCCCTCGCCTTATCAGCCCAATCCGCCAGCCCCGGATCAAACAGCGACCCAAGGCGAGGCCCCAGAACCTGAACCCGAACCCGAAAAGCCCGCCAAGACACTCGAAGAACTGCTGGCTGATCTCGATGCCCTGATCGGATTGGATTCGGTCAAAGATGAGATCCACCGCCAGTCCGCGATCCTGCGCATCCAAGGACTTCGCCAGAAAGCTGGTCTGAAGGATCCGACCGTCACCCGGCATCTGGTCTTCGTCGGAAACCCCGGAACAGGCAAGACTACGGTTGCCCGCCTCGTTGGAGGAATCTACTGTGCTCTGGGCTTGCTCTCCAAGGGCCATCTGATTGAGGTCGATCGCTCTGAACTGGTTGCCGGTTATCTTGGGCAGACTGCGATCAAGACTGCCGAAGTCGTCGAGAAAGCAGCCGGCGGGGTGCTCTTCATCGATGAGGCCTATGCGCTCGCTGGGGATCAGTACGGCCAGGAGTCGATCAATACCCTCGTCAAAGAGATGGAGGATCGCCGGGCCGACCTCGTTGTGATCGTTGCCGGTTATCCGGTGCCCATGGCTAGGTTCATCGCTGAAAACCCTGGTCTGGAGTCCCGCTTCAGAACCACCATCAACTTCCCTGACTACACCGATGATGAGCTGGTGAGAATCTTCTTGTCGATGGTGTCCTCAGCAGATTTCGACGCTCCGGAAGAAACAGTACGAGCCTTCCGATCTTTGCTGGCCTTACAGATTCGCGATGAGAACTTCGGCAATGGCCGATTTGCCCGCAATGTCTTTGAAGCTGGAGTCGGGAAGATGGCGTGGAGACTCAAGGATGTCGAAGAGCCAACACTGGAACAGTTGAAGGAGATCCTTGCCCAAGACATCGCCCCAGAACCAGCGTCTCGTACTGCAACCGCAGAGGTAGTCGACATCCGCGAACCCGAACTCATTGACACCGGCCAGACCGGCGAGGAGGAATCGTGACAGCCACCGCCACTGCCCCGCCTGCTGTGAAAACCACCGCAGTGAAAACCGCTGCAGTGAAAGCCACCCCTGTGGCAGCTATCCCTGGGGTTCCGAAGATTAAGACCCCCGGGCCGCGGTTGTATCGGCTGATGAGAATCTGGCTGGTTGTGTGGACAATTCTCCAGACGGCTCTGTGCATCGGCTCTATTATGGCTTCCCAGAACCAGCAGGAGATCGCTGCTTCGTCCATGATCCATGCCCAGGATCTTCGTGATCTTCACTCCGAGGTTTCTTATGCACAATCCCTAGCCCTATGCGCCTTGCTTGCCCCCGAGGATGCTGGGTTGTGGACCAGCTATGAGAACACCAGTGCCACAATCGACTCTCTGCTGCTCGCTTCGGCTGCCAGTGCCTCAGATCCCCAGGACATGGCTACGATCGCTCAGACTCTGCGTACCTGGCAGAACCAAGTCACGTTGGCCTACTATCATGCAGGAACTGATGGTGTGACGGTTCCTGTGGCTCAAACCCTCGATAGTGATTTTGGCAAGCTTGCTACGGCAATTGAACAGGCATCCTACTCCGCAAGGTCCGGCCAATCAGCGAACCCCTTCATCGTCTCTGGAATCATTGCGTCCGTCCTAGGCGCTTTTGGATTTATCATCGTCATGTGGGTGACAGCGAGGCGAAGTCATCGCGTGCTGAACCTGGGTTTGTCTGTCGGATTAGGTGCCATCATCGCTGCGATCGTCGTTGTTGGAGTCTACGCAGGGCAATCCTCGCAAATCACTGTGGTCGACTCACGCATCGCAAACCTTTCCGAAGCTGTGACTTCCACCTGGGATGCACGTTCCCTGTCAGCAATGACCGTGCTGAATCCGAACTCATACCCGCCCTATCAGCAAGCTGTCGAGAATCTCGCCACCTTAACACGAGTGAACCTCCAAGGCGCCGGTGTGAGCCTCGTGGGTGAACTCAATAACGTCGTTGCCACCCAGACGACCATCGCTGAAACTCCAGACCCTGATGAACGAGCTGCGCTTGTCCTGACTGAAACGACGTGGCAAACCCTGGTCAAATCCATCAACACCTATATCAATCTTGAACGCCCGGCGCAAGGATCCTTGGTCGTCAATGCACTGTGGTACACCATTTTGCTGTCACTGTGCGCCCTTGCTGCCATCATTGCTGCTCTGGCGGGAATACACACTCGTACCAAGGAATATGCATGAGCGTCCCATGGCCCCAAGGTTCCGTCCAAGACCCGCCCACACACGGACAAACACTGACTTATCTTGACGACCTGGGTGTGTGGATCGATTCTCGCCGACGCGACCTTGATCGGCTTGATAAGAAGGTACAGACCCGCGACCAGGGCATCCAAGATATGGCCATGACACTGACTGTCTGGCAAGCAATCAAGGATCGTTACACCGACCTAGTCAGAGTCTGGGATTCCGGGAGGGTTACCCCCACCGATCTAAAGAAGATCGCTGTGATGACCTGGGCGAATCTCAACGACATGCTGACCCCTGGTACGACACTGACTTCCGGCGGCGGTCTCTCGGTGTCCTTGCCCGAGGCATGCAGAATGCTGGAAGCCCTAGTTGCACAGCTCTCCTCGCGTTACCAACTGGCACCTGTTTCGACCGAAACCTCGGCACGAATTGCAGCCCTGGTGGCCCAAGTCGAGCGCATCAAGGACCAAACCAAACTGGAACCAGCTCAGTTCCAGCAAACCGATGCCGTAGCTGCGCTCGAATTCGGTGTGAAGGACCTCAACGAGAAGGCGAACCGCGGAGCTGACATCGGCGGCATCCTCGCTCCTCTGGAAGTACGGGCCGCGCTCATGGAACGTGATCTGATTGTCGGTCACGCTGAACGAGCAATGCTGAGCCAGAAAGTGAACGCAATCAAGGCACGCCGTACTGCTCTGATTGCCCGTGAGACTGCCATCACAGCACTGGTCGAAAAGACCCAAGCCAGTGTGGACCCTGCGCCGAAGTACGCTGTCCCCCACGTCGAGGCTCTCGGTGAGATTCCCAGCACCGCACCCGAACTCGATGAGTACATCGCGCGCCTAGAGAAGGTGAATGCGGCTCTGGACATCGTACAAAAAGCTAATCAGAAGGCTTTGGCTGATCTCAAGGCACTGACCACTCGCTTTGAATCCGCTGAGGCAATCAAAGACCCCTCGGATCCGCTGGCCGCCTCCTTGAGTTCACAGATACGGGCCTTGCTCGAACAAACCCCAGCCCCGCTGAGTGTGATTGATCCGCTCATTGCGGCCTATGAAGCTTCAGGAGTCTCATCGTGAGGTGTACACAACCAGGCTGTATGGGCCGAATCATGGACGGATACTGCGATGTGTGCGGCATGCCTGCCTCTGCTGCACCATCAGCCAAACAGGCCTCCTTGGCTGACAGGGCTCATCCGACTCCGCGCGGCACCGGTGTTCCTGGTCAGGTCCCTAATCTGAAACCCACCGGGCCCTGCAAGATGCCTGGCTGCTCAGGACAGATCGTTGACGGCTACTGCAATACCTGCGGTTCCCCCGATGGGGCTGTCCCGCCTGCACAAACCAGTGCAATCTCAACAGCGAGCCGAATCGGAACGATCAGTCTTGGCTCGTCTCGTACCACGGCCAACGGACCGAAAGCCCGCCCCACTGATGCCCGCCGGGAGGTCTATCATCTGGGTGCGGGGCTGACGAAGATACCTCCGGAGCCCCTCATTCGTGCTGAGTCGGCGATTCTGAAGAACCCTGAGGTAGCAGAAGACAGGCGCTATTGCCCGCACTGCAATGCTGAAGTCGGACGAGCGACCAAGGACTCACCGGGACGAGTTGAAGGCTTCTGTCCGAGTTGCCGCAAGCCCTATTCGTTTACCCCCAAGCTCACCCCGGGTGAGTTAGTTGCCGGGCAGTACGAGGTTGGCGGATGCCTCGCCCATGGTGGTCAAGGATGGATCTATCTGGCGAAGGATCGTAATGTCTCTGACCGCTGGGTGGTGCTCAAGGGGCTTCTCAATGTCGGTGACGAGGCTTCCATGGAAGCAGCTATGGCTGAGCAGCGCTACCTTGCTGAAATCCAACACCCCCAGATCGTTGAGATTTATAACTTCGTTCTCCATGGCGGCGGCGCGTACATCGTGATGGAATACGTCGCAGGGCGTTCGCTGAAGCAGATACTGAAGTCCCGCATGGGGAAGAACTCAGGAACCTTTGATCCGCTGCCTGTTGACCAAGGATTGGCGTATATCCTCGAAATCCTGCCAGCCTTCAGTTATCTCCATAGCCGCGGGCTTCTTTACTGCGACTTCAAGCCGGATAACTTGATGCACGTCGAGGATTCGGTGAAGCTCATTGACATGGGCGGTGTGCGCCGTATTGATGATGATGAGTCAACGATCTTCGGCACAATCGGTTTTCAGGCCCCCGAAGTTCCCACTCAAGGGTGCTCAGTTGCTTCGGAGATCTACACGATCGGGCGTACTCTGATGGTGTTGTGCTCGGAGGTGAAGGGATACCAGTCGACCTATGCGACGACCCTGCCTCCGATCACAGAGGTTCCGGTCTTTTCCCGCTACGATTCGGTCTACCGTCTGATCGCCAAGGCTTGCGCCCCGAATCCCCTGGATCGTTTCGAGTCAGCAGAGGAGATGCGTTATCAGGTACGCGGGGTCCTACGTGAGGTGGTCAGCACAGCCCGCGGAACGGCAGCTACGAGTTCATCTCCTTCGGATTTCTTCGAACCCCCGACTGTAGTCGCTGATGTGTTCACCTGGAAGCAATTGCCCGACCTCGAAGCCGATGAGGATGACGCCGGGACGGTCGTCGTTGCTGCTTTGGACCCAACGATGGACCCTCGTGCGCGTTTCCAGACCCTTCTTGCCTCACCAGTGAAGACCAAAGCGGTTTCGCTGGCTTTGTGCTTGGCGGCCATCGAGATAGGTGCCAATGATGTCCTAACCAAGACAGTCAACGACATCCTCACCAAGGATCCCTGGGAGTGGAGAGCGGCATGGATCGAAGGTCTGTCTGCTCTGAATCTGGGTGATTGGAAGAAGGCTCAATCCTGCTTCAATGCGGTGTACGGACAAGTGCCGGGAGAACTAGCCCCCAAGTTTGCTCTGGCTGTGGCCTGTGAAATGGGCGGGGAACTCGACATCGCCGAACAGCTCTACCAAATCTGTGTCGCCACGGACGGTGCGTACGTGCCAGGGGCAGCCTTCGGTCTGGCACGAGTGCGGGCCAAGAGGAAGGACCCCAAGGGTCTGATCACCGATACGACATCGATCCTGAAGGCTCTCGACCTCGTACCTGCAACCTCGGGCGGCTACCCGCAGTCTCGGCGTTTGGCAGCCTCCTATCTGACGTACTCAGGTACGGGCCTGCCGGATTTGTCTCGAGCTTTTGAAGCTCTGAAGAGCTCTGGTGCATCGGCGAAAGAACGTCTGCAGCTAGAACTGGATATTTTCACCCGAGCTTTGCCGCTGACTCAGGTCCAGAATCTGAAAGGTACCCGCCGCTCTGCTGTGCCGTCCATCGGCGATGTCCCCGCAACGAAGGCCGACATCCGAGCCAAGATTGAATCCATCCTTCGCCAACAGGCCAGTTTGGAGAAGGAACCAGCCGTGAAGATAGCCCTGATTGATCAAGCCAATAGTCTGAGGAAGTGGACGCTGACATGAATCTGTTTAATAGCCGAGCACCTGGGGTTGAATGGAATCCCCAGGATGAGCCAGAAGACACCCTGCGGATAGCAAACGAGCCAACACTGGATCCTTATCCCACCGCTTGCTTGGCCTGTCAAGGTGAGATCGGTTTCGACGGTTACTGCCTCCAATGCGGCGAAAAGGCTAAGAATCTTCGTGAACGCTATGACCTATCTCCCACTGATTGGGTGTCGGGAGTATGCGACATCGGCCAAGTTCATATCCGCAATGAAGACGCACTGGCTTGCCTGGGGGATGCTTGCCGTGCAGTCTTGGTCGTCTGTGACGGGGTCACGACATCCGAGGACTCTGATGTGGCGTCCATGGCTGCTGCTCGTACTGCTTGCGAGCAGTTGTGGACCAATAATCCCCAGGGTGTGGGCACGCAGTCCTCGCGTACCGCAGCGGTCTATGGAACCCTCACCAAGGCAGTTCTTGCTGCTAATCAGGCGGTGATTGATAAGACAGATCCGCATTCACTGAACTCTGCAGCCTCAACGATCGCCATCGCTATCATCGACTCAAATGCGGTCTTCTGTGCGAATCTCGGTGATTCCCGGGTCTATTGGCTTCCTGATTCCGGTGAGCCTGCGCTGTTAACCAAGGACCATTCTTTGGCTCAGGTCGACATCGAAGCGGGTACGAAGAGAGCCGAGGCAGAATCCTCACCTTTCGCTCACACCATCACTCGATGGCTCGGTCTTGACGCTGTGGAGTTGGATCCATTCCTGGCTTCACAGGAGTTGGAGCAACCTGGCTGGATTCTGGTGTGCTCCGACGGTCTGTGGAACTATGCCTCAGAGGCGAAAGCCCTTGCTGCAATCGTAGGATCCATCGAGGATCCGAGTCCAGAGCAGCTAGCAACTCGTCTGGTTGCTTGGGCGAATGAGCAGGGCGGACACGACAACATCACAGTGGCGGTCGCGCGCTTCTCCGAACGTATCAGTGAGGCTGAAGATCAGGGTGTGGCCTTATCTTCCACTGATAATTTCCTGGATCAGGATTCCATACCAACGCAGCCTGTTTCGGCAGACTAGAATTGACGTCATGGCTGTCTTCACCTCTATGGTCTACCAAAATGAGTTTCTCTCTGATGGAAGCACTGATGTCAACGCGATTGTCCGTATTGAGTGTTCACAGGCGGGGGTTGCCGGTCAAACTGGTGCAGGTGATGTCGGCGAGATTGTGATCGTTGATACCTCTGCTTCCATGGGGCTAGTCAATATGCAGGCTGCCAAGGATGCAGCCATGGTAGCTGTCGACACGATCTTGGATGGTACGTTCTTTGCCATCATTGCTGGTAATCACCGGCCGTACCTTGCCTTCCCTCGTGTGACTTCAGGACCAGGCATGGTGCGCATGGATCCCCAGACCCGAATGGCAGCTAAGAGGGCTATTGCATCCTTCAGAGCTGACGGCGGTACGGCGATTGGGTCCTGGCTGCTGCTTGCCCGCTCCTTGTTCAGGTCCATCCCGACACTGATCCAAAAGCATGTCATCCTGCTCACCGATGGTGAGAATCACAACGAGTCAGTTGTGCAATTGGATACAGCCATTCGCCAGTGCCTAGGAGAGTTCCAAGCTGACTGCCGCGGCATTGGGATTGAGTGGCAGGTCTCGGAGATTCGCAAGATTGCTCAGGCGTTGCTGGGGACGGTCGATATGATCCCCACC
>WQYJ01000028.1 GCA_009781325.1 Propionibacteriaceae bacterium
GAACCGGGTACCCTGCTCGGCAGTGTCGAAGCCGACGACGCGGTTCACAGTGTCGAGCGGATTTCTGATCCTGATCGACTACACGCCATCAAGGACATTATCGCGGCTGATGATGTTTTACTTGCCGATGGGCATCATAGGTACTCTGTGGCACGGGCCTACCGTGATGAGGTACGCGCCGCGACCGGGCGTACGAACACTAGGGCTGAACGCACACTGGCTTTTGTCAACGAACTCGTCGAAGACCAACTCTGCATTGAAGCGATCCACCGGCTTTACACCGGGATCTCCGCTGATAGTTTGCGCGAATATCTCAATCGCTTTTTCGAGTTTTCACCGGCTACGTCGAGTCCGACCATCCTGGCAGACATGGTCGCTCGTAAGAGGCTGGTTATCCTGTGGCCTGATGGTGCCTGCGAATGGCTGATGCCGCGCTGTGGAGTCTTCGATAACGTACGCGGCCTCGACGGAGTATGGCTAGAGATGGCGCTGGAAAACAGCGGCGCCGAAGTCACCTACCAACACGGTCTGACTGAGATGAAGAACCGAGTAAAGACCGAAGACTTCACCGCCGGGATTCTGATCCGCCCCACCACCATCGAGGAAATCCAACGCACCGCCCGAGAAGGCCTCCTCATGCCCCCCAAATCCACCTTCTTCACCCCCAAACTCCTCACCGGCTGGGTACTACGAGCCTCAGAACCCCTACCCCGACGCAAGTAGTTTCCCAAGGAAACGACCCTCCCTCCGGTCATCCTGCCGCCAGGCAGGACCCCCGGCAGCCAACGTGTGGACTTAAGTCAGCAAATCTCTACTACAGACCCTACGTTGGCTGCCGGGGGTCCTGCCTGGCGGCAGGATGACCGGGGGGGTTGGGTCTTTGGTGGAGGGTTTCTCACTTAAGTCCATAGGTTGGCCGCCGGGGGTCCTGCCTGGCGGCAGGATGACCGGGGGTTGGGTCTTTGGTAGAGATTTACTCACTTAAGTCCATAGGTTGGCTGCCGGGGGTCCTGCCTGGCGGCAGGATGACCGGGGGTTGGGTCTTCAAAGGGTGACAAAAAGGACCGTCCCCGTGTCACTAAGAGTAAGCTGTTTTCCAGGAGGTAACTATGAAAGTTCGTCCGCCAGCGGTGGCTGGCTTGTTCTATCCAACAAACCCTGGCTTGTTGCGTACTATGGTCACCGAATATCTTCTGGATGCTCGTGATCGTGCTGGTGGGGCTCCGCCGGCGGTACCAGGTGTCTTGAGGGCCGCAGTTGTTCCTCATGCAGGGTACATTTACTCAGGCTCTACGGCGGCTTCGCTGTTTGAGCTCATTCAACCTATTGCTGATCAGATTCGCCATGTGGTCATCGTGGGCCCGGCTCACCGGGTGGGAATCGACGGCGTCGCCTTACCTGACGCTGAAGCCATGGCTACTCCGATCGGAGAAGTCCCCCTATGGACCCAAGGGGTCGAGACTGCGCTGGGAATGCCCCAAGTCGTGGTCAATGACGCTGTCCATGCCCAAGAGCACTCGCTTGAAGTGCAGCTTCCTTTCCTGCAAATGATCCTTCCCGAAGTAGATGTCCTGCCTCTAGCTGCAGGATGGGTGGATTCCACGGTTGTCACCGACATCCTTGAAGCCCTGTGGGGCTTCGAAGGTACCTTCCTTCTGATGAGTTCAGACCTATCTCACTACCATTCCTACGAAGAGGCCCAGCGCATTGACTCCGGGACCGTACAGCAAATTCTGGCGTGCAATCCCACAGTGAAACATGATCAGGCTTGCGGGGCCACGGCGGTCAACGCTATGTCGCAATTCGCTGCTAGCCACAACTTGACTCCCGCATTGATAGGATTCCGAAACTCAGGTGATACAGCCGGAGATAAGACATCCGTCGTAGGATATGCTTCGATCGGTTATTACGACTAGGAATTAACGGAAGTACAACCATGAATACTTTTCCCGACGATGCCGGGCTTGTCTTGGTGGGCCTCGCGAGGTCCGCAATCGCCTCCGATCTTGGGCTCGAAACAACACTTCAGCCTGAGCAGGAGTGGCTGACCCATACTGGTGCCAGCTTCGTCACCTTGAGAATAGACGGACATCTGCGCGGCTGTATTGGCTCGCTGATGGCCTATCAGAGTCTTGAGGATGACGTACGCAGCAACGCCGTAGCTGCGGCTTTTGAGGATCCGCGATTCCCCCCATTGTCGGTCGAAGAGTTTGATCAGATTCACATCGACATTTCCATTCTGTCTGCCCCAGAACCGATGACATTTACGTCCAAACAGGATGCTCTCGACCAGCTTAGACCTGGTATCGATGGTGTCATCATTCTGGTTGCCGGGCATCGGGCGACCTTCCTCCCCCAAGTCTGGGAGGAACTTCCAGAACCGGAAGAGTTCATGGCTCACCTGATGCGAAAAGCCGGTCAACCCATGGATCACTGGGACGACCACGTACGAATTGAGCGCTACCAGGTGACTGCCTTTGAAGAATAGACTCAGAAGGTGAAAGCCACGTACTGGCATCAACTGGATAACTCCAGCGTTCAATGCGATCTGTGCCCGCGCCGCTGTCGGCTGCGCCCTGGGCAGCGAGGGTTTTGCTTCGTACGAGAGAACATCGACGGTCAGTTGGACCTAACTACCTATGGGCGCTCCTCGGGTTTCGCTGTTGATCCCATCGAGAAGAAACCGCTGTACCACGTGCTTCCAGGCTCTAAGGTTCTCAGTTTTGGTACGGCTGGGTGCAACCTTGCCTGCCGGTTCTGCCAGAACTGGGAACTGTCCACTGCCAGTACGGCCGATCTCCTGCAGCGCAAGGCTACTCCCTCGGGTATCGCTGAGATGGCTGCCTACACCAAATCCCACGGTGTTGCTTATACCTACAATGACCCGGTTATCTTCGCAGAGTATGCCATCGATGTTGCTCAGGCCGTACGCGAACAGCAACTGCTGAACATCGCAGTCACAGCCGGGTATATCTGGGGTGATGCCCGGGCTGATTTCTTTGCTTCGATGGATGCCACCAATGTGGATCTGAAGAGTTTCAACCCCGAGTTCTATCGGCGAATTGTTGGCGGGCGGCTCGACTTTGTGTTGGACACCCTGGCTTACATTGCCCATGAAACTCAATGCTGGCTGGAAATCACCACTTTGCTTATCCCCGGACTCAATGACTCCGACGATGAGATTCAAAGTCTGACCCAGTGGATTGCGGCTGAACTCGGAACTTCGATACCGCTGCACTTCTCGGCTTTCCATCCGGATAACCGAATGCAAGATCTCCCGCGTACTCCGTTATCGACATTGACCCGGGCCCGCCAGATCGCGATGGATGCCGGACTGAGGTTTGTCTATACCGGAAATGTCATCGACGATGAGGGTTCAACGACTTTCTGTCCCGGCTGCAAGCAAGCCCTGATCCGGCGCGAAGGATTCCAGGTGCTGGAGAATACTGTGGGCACCCAAGGCCAGTGTTCGGCCTGCTCAACACAGATACCCGGACTCTGGTCGACCTGATAACGCTGTCAGAGTTTTCATAGGTTTCCAAGAAAATCTCCCCTTCTTATCGCGGAATCAGGCGTAGAACCACAAGAATTTCCTCCAGATATTCAAAAGACAGCGATGTCATGCTAAAGTCTTGATCGTTGGATGACACAAGACCATTCCAGCAAGGAGAAGTCAGAGGTGACGCAGGAGATTGAACGCCGGGCAACGATGAGGGACGTTGCTGCCCGCGCGGGGGTGAGCCTGAAGACTGTCTCACGTGTCATCAACGATGAGCCCAATGTCACAGAGCAAACCAGGGAGCGTGTACGCCACGCGGTCCAGGAACTGCGGTACGTACCAGACGCGGCCGCAGCCAATCTCGCCCGGATCCGACGCGACACACACTCCATAGCCCTGCTGATTTCCTCGGTAGATAATCCTTTCTCTGCCCTGGTCTTCAAGGGGGTTGAATCTGTGGCTAAGGGGCGAGAGGTCGCGGTTTTCGCTGCCTCGACTGAGGGAGATCCGGCGGTAGAAAATCGTTTGATCCGCGCCTTCGCTTCACGCCAGGTTGACGGCTTCATTATCACCCCTACCGCACAGGATCACCGCTACATGGGCAACCTCCTGGGTTCGCCGATCCCCATGGTCTATGTGGATCGATCTCCCATCGGCATCGCGGCTGATGTCATCACGACCAATAACCGTGAGTCGGCGATGACCGCCACTGCTCACCTTATTAAGCGAGGTCACCGCCGCATTGGCCTGATGGCAGATGACTCGGCAATCGAAACCGCCGCTGACCGCTACCAGGGCTACACCGATGCCCTCCAAGTCGCCGGCATACCTGTGGATCCGTCGCTGGTAGTGATGGGCGTCGGTACGGCAGAAGACGCCGTGGTTGCCGCCAACCGTCTCTTCGACCACCAAAATCCGCCCACGGCGGTCTTTGCCGGACGCAACACTGCGTCCATCGGTCTGCTCAGTGTACTCAAAGAGCGAGGGCTCTCCCATAGGGTCGGTGTCGTGGGAATGGATGACCTCGATCTGGCTGACCTGGTGGATCCGCCCTTGACGGTGATGGCCCAAGACCCGATCGCCATCGGGAGCCTGGCTGCTGAAAAACTCTTTGCCCGCCTCGACGGCGACGATGCACCTCCGGCGCGCCATGTCGTACCAGCGCGTCTCATTGAGCGAGGCTCAGGAGAGATTCAATTCAAGGCTGACACAGTCGTCTGACACCGTCGTCTGAGTTCTCGCTACGACTCCTGCCCATACTGTTATGGAATTGTAATTATGAATCTGTTGACACCGCTGTCTCAAGAGATTAGTCTCGGGCTATGACAACGCTGCCATTTGCGACAGAACCGGCAGTCATACCGGGAGGTGAATCCGGCTTGGGGGCTACACCAGAGCTGGAAATCAGCAGCGCTGTCCATCAGACAACAGCGGCCTCCGCCCACCAGAACGCCACCGAGATGATTCTCCAGATGCGTAATATCACCAAGGTCTTCCCTGGTGTACGCGCGCTCGATAACGTCACGATGGAGGTACGCGCAGGAGATATCCACGCCATCTGCGGAGAAAACGGCGCAGGAAAATCAACATTAATGAAGGTTCTCTCCGGGGTACACCCGTACGGAACCTATGAGGGTGAGATCATCTATCAGGGTGAACCAGCGGTGTTTCATTCGATCAAAGCCTCTGAAAAAGCCGGCATCGTCATCATTCACCAAGAACTGGCGCTCATTCCCGAGCTATCAATTGCCGAAAACATCTTCCTGGGAAACCACATTACGCACAACGGGCTCATAGACTGGCCAGAAGCGTACCGGCGTACCGAAGAACTGCTCGCTCGGGTCGGGCTGTCGATTCCCGCCAAGACACAGATCAAGCACTTGGGTGTGGGGCAGCAGCAGCTCGTTGAGATTGCCAAAGCCCTGGCCAAAGATGTCCAGTTGCTTATCTTAGATGAGCCGACATCGGCTCTGAATGAAGAGGATGCCGGCAACCTGCTCGACCTCCTACGTGACCTGAAGACCAAGGGGATCACCTCCATCATGATCTCCCACAAGATCGGTGAGCTGGTCGCCATCGCAGACACTGTGACGATCCTGCGGGACGGACGCAGCGTGGACACCTACCCGATCATCCCAGGTCAGGCTGATGAGGATCGGATTATCCGCGAGATGGTGGGACGTTCTCTGGACAGCCGCTATCCCACGCACACCTCCACGATCGGTGAGGTCATCTTTGAGGTGGTGAACTGGACCATTGAAGACCCCAACGTACCCGGGCGGCTGCTGTGCAAAGACATGTCGCTGGATGTCCGCGCCGGTGAGATCGTCGGTTTGGCCGGGCTCATGGGCGCGGGGCGTACTGAGTTTGCGCGCTCTGTTTTTGGGCGTAACTTCGGCATTTATCGCGAGGGGCAGGTCTTCCTCCACAACCAGCCTGTGGCACTTACCTCGGTGAGAGCGGCCATCCGCTCAGGTGTTGCGTACGTCGCTGAGGACCGCAAGATGCTCGGGCTGAACCTGCTTGACGATGTGAAATCGACCGTGGTTTCTGCGTGGTGGCGCGGGGTCTGCAGCCTTCTCGGGCTCATCGATTCCACGAAAGTACGCTCGGTCGCCGAGGAATACCGCAAGAAGCTGAACATCAAAACCGCGAGCGTTGACCGCGGAATTTCGACACTATCCGGGGGTAACCAACAGAAAGTCGTCCTCGCCAAGTGGCTGTTCCCAGCCCCTGACGTCCTGATCATGGACGAACCGACCCGAGGGATCGACGTCGGCGCGAAGTACGAAATCTACAAGATCATCCAGGAATTGGCTGATCAGGGGAAAGCTGTGATCCTTATCAGCTCTGAATTACCGGAGCTGCTGGGTATCGCGGATCGCATCTACACCATCTGCGAGGGCAGGATCACCGGGGTGACCGACAAACAGGACGCCACCCAGGAATCCCTGATGCGCATGATGACCACCACGACCGTTTTACGGTGAAAAGAGACAACCATGGCAGACATCGACACCACTGACCTGAAGAAGACTTCCCTTGTTTCTTCACTGTTTGGTACCAATGTGCGCCAATACACCATGGTCATTGCTCTGGTGCTGCTGCTCATCTTCTTCCAATGGCAGACCCACGGGCGGATGCTCACCTCGTCGAACTTCCAGAACCTGGTGATGGGCAATGCCTACGTACTGATCCTGGCGATGGGGATGCTCATGGTCATCGTCATCGGGCAGATCGATCTGTCGGTGGGCTCGGTTGCAGGTTTTGTGGGGATGATGGTGGCGATCTCTGCGCGTGACTTGGGGGTCTCGTGGTGGATTGCTGTGCTGATCGGGGTTCTGATTGGTGTGGCGGTCGGTTCCTGGCAGGGCTTCTGGCTTGCGAAAATGGGAATCCCGGGCTTCATCTCCACCCTGGCTGGGATGATGATGTTCCGCGGTGCTGTCATCTGGGTCAGCCGCTCGATTTCTGTGCCCGCACCCAAAGAACTGCGGTTCTTGAGTTCGGGTTATCTGCCTGAGTGGGGTCCAGCTTTTACGCAGATGAACAATTCGACCTTGGTGTTGGGGATTGTTGGGATTGCTGCAGTCGTCTTCTTCCAAGTACGAGCCCGAGCTAAGCAGGTGAAAGCCTCCGGTGCTGCGGCTCCTGTGTGGGCGCTGATCGTACGTCTGGCTCTGATCTCTGGGGTGATTGGGTATGTGACGTGGATCTTCGGCTCGGGCAGGCCGGGGACATCCTTCCCCGTTGTCGGGCTCATCGTGCTCGCTCTGATTCTGATCTACCACACCGTGACCACCCGTACTCCTTTTGGGCGCAATATCTATGCGGTGGGCGGGAATAAAGCGGCTGCTGCACTGTCCGGGGTGAACGTGGCGCGTACCTATTTCTTCACGATGCTGAACATGTCTTTCCTGTCTTCACTGGCAGGGATTTTGTTTATCGGCCGTGCGACAGCGGCCGGCCCTGACCTGGGTACGGGGTGGGAGCTCGATGCCATCGCGGCTGTCTTCATCGGCGGCGCGGCGGTGTCTGGCGGCATCGGTACGATCATGGGTTCCATGATCGGTGCCATGGTGATGGCTGTGCTGAACTCCGGCCTGATGGCCATGGGCGTCGGTGCAGATCGTACCCAGGTCATCAAGGGTCTGGTCCTGCTGGCTGCTGTTGCCTTCGATGTGTGGAATAAGCAAGCCGGGCGGCCTTCGATTATCGGGCACCTGATGAAGAACTTCTCCAAAGACCCACCTGCCGAGCAGGAAGGCGATCCGGGGAATGAAATACCTGGTCAAAGCCAGGTTTTACCTCAAGACTTCGACGCGGATTCTCCCAGCAATGACGTCGAGGGAATTGATGAAATGATCCGAACGGACTCTGACAAGAAAGAAGGAAACAAATGAAATTGAAGAAAATCGCGGCGGTTTTCGCTGCTGCTGCGCTAGGGCTATCGGTCCTGGCCGGTTGCGGTGATGGCGGACGTACGGCCGATCCCTCTGAGACGGCCAATCCTGGATTCGCTGCTGATTCGTTGATCGGTGTCTCCCTGCCATGGCTCGGAACACAGAACTGGAAAGAAGCTATGGACATGTTCGGTTCAGAGCTCGAAGGCGCTGGATATCAGGCCATGGTGCAGTCGGCTGACAACAAGGTACCTCAACAGCAGCAGCAGATTGAGGCAATGATTGATGCAGGAGTGTCCGTGCTGGTCGTTGCGCCTGTTGATGGTTCACAGCTTGGTTCTGTCCTGGAGAAGGCAAAGGATGCCGGCATCTGGGTCATCGGGTATGACCGCCTGATTGAGAACACCAAGGCTGTGGACGCGGTCGTACAGTTCGGTTCGATCAAGACCGGTGAGGTTCAGGGACAGTCCCTGCTCGACGGCTTGGCAGCCCGCAAGGGTGACGGCCCGTACAACATCGAGCTCTTCGGCGGCGGCCCTGCTGATCCCAATGCACCGAACTTCTTCACCGGTGCGATGAGCGTACTCCAGCCGAAGATCGATGACGGCACACTCGTGATCGTTTCCGGTGAGGTTGATTTCAATGTCGTGGCAACCCCTGACTGGTCAAACCAGAAGGCTCAGGTACGCATGGACTCCCTGCTGGCTGCGCACTACGCTGACAAGACCATCGACGGCGTACTGTCACCCAACGACGGCATTGCCCGCGCGATCCTCACCGCATGTGAAGATGCCGGACAACCGGTGCCTGTGGTTGATGGCCTCGACGCTGAGAATGAGTCAGTGATCTCGGTCTGGCAGGGCATCCAGTGGTCCACGGTCTACAAGCCGACGGATAAGCTTGTTGCCGAAACCATCCGCCTGATCAACATCCTCCAGAAGGGACAGGCCCTGCCTGCTGGCAATGAGACAGCCGAAAACGGTTCCAAGACCGTCCAGGTCTTCGCTCTAGAACCAGTAGCCGTAACCAAGGACAACGCGAAGGAAGTCTTCGCCAACGATCCCGAGCGTCTGGCTCTGCTGGTGTAATTAAATAACCTAGTAGTGGGCGTATTTTAGCCGCAAGTTGCGGTTAGGATACGCCCACTAAGCTTTCCCCCACCGGTCATCCTGCCAAAGGCAGGACCCCCGGCAGCCGAAGTAAGGACTGTGGTACAGATCTATACCCAAGACCCAACGTCACCCCCGGTTAATAGAGAAGATCCCACCACCAGTCATCCTGCCGAAGGCAGGACCCCCGGCGGCCGACGCATGGACTTGAAGAAGAAAAGCTTTACCACAGTCCATACGTTGTCTGCCGGGGGTCCTGCCTTCGGCAGGATGACCGGGGGGTGAGTCCCATTGACCGGGGGTGAGTCCCATTGACCGGGCGGTGCTAAATCATCCCCTTTGTCCCATTCTTCGCTTATCGGGCCTGGCGTCGAAGCATTCCCATGCTGAATAGCGCAGCACCACCGATAACAAGGACAGCCACCCATCCCAAGCTTCCACTCGGCAGGGACGTACCGCCAGTCGGAACATCAGGACCAGCCATGCGTACATTGAAGGCTATTCTCACAAGCCCGGAGTTCATACCGGTGAGAGTCACCGTATGAGCACCAGCGGCAAAATTCTTGGGAATAGTGAATGTCACAGTCACTGTTCCATTAGGTAAGGCCCTAAACGTGCCCACGTTGATGGGAGTTGAGTTCACAACAACTGTCACGTCTTCTCCAGGGAGGAAACCGAACCCTAGTGCAGTTAGAGATTCACCAGCAACAACAGATGCCTTGGAAACAGCCGCAGAGATGAAGTTTAGAGGAATCGAATCACCAATCTGGTTATCATTCAACAGAACGGTCACATCATAGTTCCCCGGAGTCTTCGAAGTCAGCTTCACAAAGTATGTTCCATCGCCGTTGTCAATAATGTTTGACACAGTAAGACCTGAAGGAGCATCAACACTCAAGTCTTCTGCAAATCCGGTGAGAGGGTTTCCATCTGCATCATTCAGAGTCACGATCAGGGAATACAAATCATTGCCATTTGCCAGGCGCGCCTCTCCACTAGTAAGCGAACCAAAAACTTGGCTCTTCTCGACAGTCGAATTTTCTACTGACGGATCGGGGGTCGGAGTAGGTGGAGGTGTCGTGGGACCGGGGGTAGTCGGCCCAGGTGTCGTCGGGGCAGATGTGGTGGGAGCAGCAGTCGTCGGAGGCGCTGTGGTCGGGGCCTCAGTAGTCGGAGCCTCAGTAGTCGGAGGCACCGTCGTCGGAGGCACCGTCGTCGGAGGCGTAGTCGTAGGAGCCTCAGTAGTCGGAGGCGTAGTCGTAGGAGGCGTAGTCGTAGGAGCCTCAGTAGTCGGAGGCGCGGTCGTCGGAGGCATAGTCGTCGGAGCCTCAGTCGTCGGATCAGGCGTACTAGAAGCAATAACATTAAACTTTATCTGCCCAGAGAAGAAGCTCACCAAAGCTGACGAAGTTGTCTCCGACGCACATGGCCCATAACTTGAATATTCTCGACAAGGAGCAGTGAAACTATCGCTCCAACTCAAGGTAACTTGACCAACAGAATTAAAGGTCACAGTGCCGGCTGCCGCGTTGATTGTTGCATTTCCGCTTGCCACCGACCAAGTGATCGGGTGAGGAGAATTCGATGCAGTAGCTACCGCTGGCAAAGGTTGCGTACTTCCGGCTTCAGGACTCTGGGCGGATAGAATGGTTTGTTTGGTCAGACTGTAATCCCAAACACCATCTTGATTTACATAGGGAACTCTGTCCCAGAGCGGGCCTATGTTCTCCCAATCAAGGGAAGACAGGTCCATGATCTGGTTTCCTTCCAAGGTCCAGTTGTGGGTGAATTCCCAATAGTCATATGTGGTATCGCAGTCCAAGGAGCAGTCAGGATCACCACTGCGAAGAATGGTGCTGGTGTTCAAGAAGTCTGAAAGAGGTGAAATATCGGAGATCTTATTGCCAGACAGGTATAACGTGTCCAGATCCGTGAAAGCAGCAAGCGGAGCAATATCAGTGATCTGGTTATTCATCAGAGAGAGCATCCCCAAATTACCCTTCGCCAACGCCGAAAGTCCGGTCACCTCTGAGATATTATTGTCATCCAGGACTAGATACTCAAGCTTGCTCAAGTTAATTAATCCAGATAAGTCACTGATTTGATTATCGGCTAATGTCAAGAACGTGATGTTAACCAACGTACTCAATCCTGACAAGTCCTCAATTCGGTTATTATCTAGGGATATGCGCGCAAGGGTAACCAGCGAACTCAATCCCGACAAATCACTGATTTGGTTATTACCTAGATAGAGGATCTGAAGCCTCGGCAAACTACTTAACCCTGATAAGTCTTCAATTCGATTATCATTCACCATCAGAGTCCGAAGGTTTTCCAACCCAGCCAAGGGCCTGAGGTCGCTAATCTGATTCTTCCCAAGATTCAGCCATGTAAGATTTACTAACCCCGAGAATTGTCCAGCGTCGCTAATCTGATTATCCTGCAAGTTGAGTGTAGTCAATTTTGGAATGCTAGCTACTGAAGCAAGATCGAGACCTGGCATACCATGCAAGGTCAAACTTGTTAGGTTTGTCAGGCTCTCCAGCGGCGAGATGTCGGTTAGGGGATTGTAGCCAACATCCAGATAGTTCAGATCAGCCAGCCCAACCAGTGGAGTGAGGTCACTAATCTGATTCTTCGATAGAACTAGCCATTCCATACCCGTCAACCCGGCTAACGGAGATAGATCACTAATCTGATTCCCTGGTAATTCCAAACCCGTTAAGTTTGTCAGCCCGCTTATTGGTGTCAGATCGCTGATCTGGCCGCCAGAAATTTGCAAATACGTTAGCGAGGTTTGAGTGGCGAGTGGAGTGAGGTCACTGATCGATGAATCCCAAAAACCGACACTCTCAAGACTAGGGTCATTGAGATTTTGCAATCCCTCTAAAGTCGAGACACCCCGACAATAAATGTTATGTTCCCAACCTTCTTCGGCAGCGGCGGCTGCAAGATTGTCAAGGTCTTCCTGAACGAGGATGCCTTCATGGGCGGGCTGAAGATTGTAGTACCAATCCATGATGCCTATGATGCACTCCGTCAGATTCTGATCTTCAATGATCGAATCGACCGCTGCGCTGGGCACGGCAGTGGCGACAACTGCTCCGATGGCAAGAGCTGCACCGAGAACAAGACTGATGGTTCGAGAAAGTGGTGACTTCATCGGTTCCTCCACAATGAGAAAAAAGGTCGGGCAAAGGCAAGACGACAATCCTGTGCCTCCAAACGTTATTCTTCTCCTGGGTGACACATGGTGTCAAATAGTGTTCATATATCAAAATGGGCGGACACGTTTTGTGACAATGGGGAGTTCAACACACCGGTCATCCTGCCGCTAGGCAGGACCCCCGGCGGCCGAAGTATGGACTTGAAGAAGTAAAGCTTTACCACAGACCCTACGTCGGCTGCCGGGGGTCCTGCCTGACGGCAGGATGACCGGAGGGCAGATTCTGGGGGTCGGCTGGATGCCAAGGGGCGCATGAACGTGACGAAGGGTGACAATGGGCACGGTCCCTTTTGTCACACCCATCCCCGGTCATCCTGCCGCAGGCAGGACCTCCGGCGGCCGAAGTATTGACTTGAAGAAGTAAAGCTTTACCACAGACCCTACGTCGGCTGCCGGGGGTCCTGCCTGACGGCAGGATGACCGGAGGGCAGCTTCCGGGGGTCGGCTGGATGCCAATGGGTGCATGAACGTGACGAAGGGGACGGGCCTGTCGCGTCCGTCCCCTTCGTCACATCAATATCAGTTATGAGCGCTCTCTACGAATCATTGCCGCGGAGAACAGTGCCGCACCGCTCATGATGACCAGCGCATATAACGGCAGGCTTCCACTAGGAATCGAGGTGCCACCGGTTGGAGCGTCTGGGCCTGGTTTCGGAGCTGGCTTTGGCCCGGGCTTTGGAGCTGGACCGGGGTTCGGACCTGGGCCTGGGTCTGGTGGGCCACAACAAGGAGCCATCGGTACTTCAAAGCCGACAACCACTGTCCCCGATCGCGCCCCAACAAAGGTCACATTATGGCGCCCAGCGTCAAAATCTAGCGGAGCGGTGAATGTTGCAACCACGACTCCTGCACCGGTTGCCGTAAAGGAGCCAAGATTGATTGGTGCCGAGTTCACGGTCACCGTCACCCTCTCTCCTGCCAGGAAACCAAGTGCGGTAGCAGTTTGCTCAAAACCAGGTGCCAGGATGGGTAGAGTAACAACAGCCTTGAGGAAGTTCATCGCAACAGGATCACCAATCGGGTCACCATCAAACAGTACAGCCACGTCGAAATTACCTGGAGTACTAGATGTCACCGTTACTGTATATGTCCCATTAGCATTGGCCACGATACTCGACACCTTCAGGGCTGCCTGAGCGTCCATACTCAGGTCGTTCTTGTACCCTGGCAGCGCCTTGCCGTCCGCATCACTGAGCGTGATGATGAGCGTATAGGAATCAGTCCCATTCGCCAGACGAGCAGTGCCACCGGTCGGTGACTTCACCGAGGCATCGATGACCACATTTGTCTCCGCAACTATTGGCCCGGGGTCTGGTGCATCGGGATCCACCACAGTTAACTTCATGGACCCCGAGAAGAAGGTCACATCGGCATCTTCTGTACACAGCTCCGGCAAATCCTCCGGGCACGGGATCGTGAACTGGTCATCGGTCCAACTCAACGTCACCGTCCCAGCAGACTTAAAGGTCACCGTACCTGCAGCGGCGTTAATTGTTGCACCGCCAGTCACAGACCATGTGATCGGAGATGGACTATTGGTAGCTGGCTTCACCTTAGGCAGAGCCCACGTACTTCCGACCTCAGGCTTGTCAGTCGGAATCAGAGTTTGATTGTTGACCGAATAGCCAGACTTGTCGTAATTCCTGATGAAGTCGAAGTAATGATAGGAGCCGTCCTCCCAAAGCGGGGCAATCTTATCCCAATCAAGCGAAGACAAATCCATAATCTGATTTCTATCCAAACTCCAGAACTTCTTGTTTGTCCAGCCCTGATCCGGCTCAAGGAAATAGGCGTTATTGAGGAGATCGGCGATCGGAGATATGTCGGAGATCAGATTGTTGTCTAGCGCTACGTAATCCAGGCGCTCTAACTTCGCAAGTGGGGAAACATCCTTGATTCTGTTGTTAGACAAAGTCAGATGGTCCAAACGCTCAATTTCTCCGAGCGGCCCGATATTGCTGATCGTATTAAAGTCAAGTTGAAGGGTAAAGAGGGTAGGTAGCGCTGATAATGGTGCAAGGTTACTAATCTGATTGTGTTCTAAAAACAGACTAAACAGGCGGGTAAGTCCTGTGAGTGGCGTTAAGTCGGTGATCTTGTTATTCGTCAATTGCAGGTTCCTGAGCCTGGTGAGACCTTCCAAACCTGTCAGGTTAGCAATCTCATTGTCACTGAGATACAGATCCATGAGTTCAGTCTTTCCGGCTAACTGAGTCACACCGGTAATCTTGTTGCCTTCAAGTATCAAGTATTCGAGTTTGTTACATGCCTCCAGGCCCACCAAACTCGTAATCTGGTTGTTGTCCAACCAGACTGCTCGGAGCTCTGTCATCCCAGCCAATGCGGCTACAGAGCTAATCTGATTTTCACTTGCCTGCAGGTCTTTTAGGTTGACAAGAGCCTTTAGGGGTGTCAGATCAACAATCTGATTACCGCTAAAACCCAGATATTGAAGAGCCCTCATCCCCGCTAATGCGGTGATATCAGCGATTCTGTTACCGTGCAGCATAAGAAACTCGAGGTTCACCAGTGGTTTCAACGCCGAAATGTCCTGGATCTGGTTACCTGAGAGGTCTAGGAAATCAAGCTTAGTCATTGTTGATAATGGAGAGAGGTCACTAATTAGACCATTGCTAACAACGAGAGAGGTCAGACCCGGCAACGCCGCCGCAGGAGTCAAATCAGTGAATGTGGAATCGTAAATATCAAGGCCATACAGCTTCGGATCCTGAAAGAACTGCAGCCCCTCAAGCGTTGAGACATTGTCGCAGCGAATACTATAAATCCATACTTCGTTGGCATGGTGAACGACAAAGTTGTCTAAGTCCTGTTGAACAATCACGCCTGGAGTAATTGGGGAAAACTCATCACTGGCCATACTTTGGAGAATGCAGGCCTCCAGGTTGGCATCTTCGATAAGTCTTGGCGCCGCCGAACTAGGCGCTGATGTGGCAACAACGGCACTGACAGCGAGCGCTGCGCCAAGAATGAGACTGACAATTCGAGAGAGTGGTGACTTCATAGGTTCCTCCACAATGAGTACTGGTGCACGAGTACATGGCAAGGTGGTGCGGTGCCGCTAGACGCCATTCTTCTCCTAGTTGATATCTATGTC
>WQYJ01000029.1 GCA_009781325.1 Propionibacteriaceae bacterium
GTTGGCGATCCTGGAAGACTCCGGCTATCTGGCGAGAGCGGCAGTACTCACCGATCGCGTTATGGGTACGCTCGGACTCCCCGGTCAAGCGTTCCTTCCGCTCGTTGTGGGCTTCGGATGCAATGTCCCTGCCATCGCAGCGACCCGTGTACTGTCGACCAAGAGACACCGCCTGCTCACGGTTCTGCTCATCCCTTACACCGCCTGTTCAGCCCGGCTCACAGTCTTCGTGATGCTAGGCACGGTCTTCTTCGGAAACTGGGCTGGTACAGCAGTCTTCGTGATGTATCTTGTGTCGATCCTGCTGGTTATCCTCGGCGGGCTGGTTCTGCGCTCGACTTTGGTACGTACCATGGGTCGAGAACCCCTGGTCATCGATCTTCCTGCTTACCAGGTGCCGACTCTGCGTCTGACCTGGTCGGTGACCTGGGTACGGCTGAAGGGCTTCCTCCAAAACGCCGGCGGAATCATCGTGGTCGCAGTGATTCTCATCTGGGCGATCCAGGCGATTCCGATGGATGGCTCCGCGTTCGGCCATGTGGATGTTGAGAACAGTCTCTATGCCTGGATGGCTCGTACGGTGGCACCGATGTTCAACCCGGCTGGCTTTGGCTCCTGGGAAACAGTGGCTGCGCTGGTGGTCGGCTTCGTCGCCAAAGAAGCCGTGATCTCCAGTTGGGGCCAAACCTACGGCATCGCCAATCTAGACGACATCTCGATCCTTGGTGATCACATCCGTACCGCCTTCGAAATCTCCTCCGGCGGTCACACCATGGCAGCAGTAGCAGCCTTCATGGTCTATTTGCTGGCTTACACCCCCTGCGTGGCAACCCTAGCCGCCCAACGCCGCGAGGTCGGCTGGAAGTGGACCGGAGTCGGCATGGCCCTCCAGTTAGCAGTAGCCACAGCCATGGCCATAGCCGTCTTCCAGCTAGGGAGGCTATTCCTATGACTGGCCCCCTCACCCAAGTCCTCACCACTGTCGAATCCGGAGTACGCACAGTCCCAGCCATAGCCCAAGCCACCGGCCTCAACCCCGACCTAGTAAACGCCGCCATCGACCACCTAATCCGCGAGGGCCGGATGCGAGCCCTTCCCCTGAATTCATGCGCCTCAGGCACATGCGGCGGATGCTCACTATTCAAGCCAAGGTGCAGTAGTCTGCCCCACCCCCGGTCATCCTGCCGCAGGCAGGACCCCCGGCAGCCGATGTAGGGACTCGGGTAAAGATCCACCCCCAGACCCTACGTCGGCCGCCGGGGGTCCTGCCTGGCGGCAGGATGACCGGGGGGTTAAGTACCGCGATACAGACACCGTCAACAAGACTCACAGCGTAAAACCCAACCCCCAGGTCATCCTGCCGAAGTCAGGACCCCGTAAGCCGACGTATGGACCCAACCACAGCTAACAAAACTGCGACTTATCCACAGAAGTGATGAAGAATATTTTTCCTTGTGGATAACCCGATTCTGGGTAGAATTTGTCAGCAGAATAGTGTAGAATCGAACGTATGTTCGAAAGTAACGAAGAAGCCATCCAACTATTCATCGCCGTGGTGAATGGTGGCATGTCGAACATCACCACAATCCGGACCACCGCCCAACTGTCCACCCTCCTGGCAGCAATCCAAGCAGAAGCTATTGCCGAGGAAGGCACCGCAAACGGCTGGTATGTCGACGACGACGTCACCAACGTCGGGGAGAGAGGACACAAACTAGTTCCTCTCGGCGCGGATGGAACACCCCTAATTGACGAGGAACTCCCCCTAGAAGTCGCCGCAGCTCGCGGCACATCGGTGGGGTCCGCTTCCTGGTTTGTTCGAGACATTGTGAACCTGAAAGTGCGTCACCCCCTGACCTGGGCTGCGATCCAGGAATGCAGAATCCCACTGTGGCAAGCCCAACATGTGGCACAAATGTGCGCCTTCCAGGATCTCAGTTGTGACCAAGCACTGGCCATTGATGCTCAAATAGCACCAGCGTTAGGCAAAGTCGGAGTAATGCGCCTGAAGAAGCTCATCGAAGCAGCCATGATGAAAGTCGATCCTGATGGGGTTGAAGAACGGGCCCGCCGGTCACAACAAACACGGTATGTGGAGAAGAAGGTTGCCCACGCTGATCCTGCTTCCACCGATATTTATGCGCGTGTGGATACCAGTGATGCGGTGTTCTTCGATGCGATGCTTGATCGTGTCGCACAGATACTCTCTGATCAAGGTGATACTCGTGACAAGGATCATCGTCGTGCCACGGCGGTGGGAATACTGGCCACACCCGCAGTTGCACTGTCCATGCTCGGTTTGGATACCAGTGACCCTGATCATGTCGTGATTCCCGCAGAGATCGCAGCGACCGCGTTGCCCACCACGAGGATCAACGTAGTGATCCACCAGGATCACCTCGCCGACGATCAAGCGGTAGTCAGGGTTGAAGAGATCGGTCCCGCACTGAAAACTCAGATTTCGAAGATCGTCGGACATTCCAAAGTACGTGTCACCCCGATTGTGTATGTGAATGCGATAGAGCCCGGTGTGGATGCCTACGAAATCCCGGATCGTATCCGTGAACAAGTCATCCAACGAGACAGATACGAAGTATTTCCCTTCTCCTCCCGCACAGCCCGCAACCAAGACCTAGATCACACAATCCCGTATCAACGAGGCAAACCGAAACAAACCCAGGCTGATAATCTCGGTCCACTCTCCCGGAAAGTCCACCGCGCAAAAACCCATGCTGGATTCGAATTGGTCCAAACCGAACCCGGAGTCTTCTGGTGGAGAACCCGACGCGGCCAAATCTTTCGAGTAGGCCCCGACGGAACCACCGACCTCACCCCCAAACCCTTCTGCCAAAAACTCAAAGAAGAACCACCACCCTTCTGAGAGCCTCGAATATGCCAAGGGGCCTGGAGGCTGTTGCATGCTCCACCCCCGGTCATCCTGCCAAAGGCAGGACCCCCGGCAGCCGAAGTATGGACTCGGGTAAGGATCTTTCCCCAATCGTTAGCGGAGAGGCTTACTTCCCAGTTCGTATGCCTTGTCTAGGTGCTGCTGACGCTTATCGGACCATTCCTGGGGTGTGAGATCAGCCGACCCGCCGAAGATGACGAGCTTTTGTTCTAAGGAGCGGGTTGTTAAGCGATCCTTGATCATGGTGGTCTCAATGGCTTGATAACACCCAGACTCACGTAGTTGGAGTTCTGTGTGGCCAGCTGTACAGAGCGCTAGTGCTTTCTGTGCGGGGCGTTGGGTTCCCGGCAACGTATGATCGGGGGTGTAGGCATAGCCTACCGACCATACACGGTCGAACCACCCCTTGAGAATGGCTGGGCAATCTGTCCACCAGAGGGGATAGATGAAAACCCAGATGTCCGCAGCGTTGAGCTTGGCTTGTTCGGCTAGGACATCATCAGGTACGGCCATGCTCATGTCGTGCAACGAAGGAGTCGAGGATGTTGCCTGTAAACGAGTCGTGCTGTGGATGAGCGAAGATGATGTGCACCCCCATAGCAGACTTATCCATGCTGTCTCCTCTCTGATTCGCAGTGTCTTATAACAAGGCTAGAGTAATTGGGCCCGAGCCAAGGGCTGAGTGCTCAGCCCTTGACACACAAAAGGGTCTCCAATCTAGCCACAACCTCTACGAGATCTACCTGAGCAGCAATGACATCGTTGATGTCCTTGTAGGCTCCGGGAATTTCGTCGACGACGCCGTGGTCTTTTCTGCATTCCACGCCGAGGGTTTGTTCGGCGAGGTCTGCCGTTGTGAACTGACGTTTGGCTTCGGCTCTGGACATGCGCCGACCAGCGCCGTGGGCGGCGGAGTTCAGCGACCGTGGGTTGCCTAGGCCGGAAACGACGTACGAACCTGTGCCCATGGAACCTGGGATCAAACCCATCTCACCGCGTCCTGCCCGAATCGCACCCTTTCTTGTGACGAAGAGCTCAACCCCGTCATAGGTTTCTTCAGCCACATAGTTGTGGTGACAGTTGATCTGCTCGCCGAAGGACACCTCGCCGAACTGCTCTGTCAGAATCCTCATGACGGTTGCCAGCATGATCTGTCTGCTGAGGTACGCATAGTCCTGCGCCCAGTAGAGATCATGTCTGTACGCATCCATCTCGGGCGTACCGGCAAGAAACACGGCTAAATCACGATCCGGCAGAGCCTTATTGTGAGCCAACCCACGAGCAACATAAGCGTGTCTTTCCGCGATCTCCTTGCCGATGTTCCTCGAACCTGAGTGCAGGGTCACCCAGATACGGCCATCGGTATCAGAGCACACCTCAATGAAGTGGTTGCCGCCACCCAAAGTCCCGCATTGCCGTGCTGAGTTGAACTCCTTCTCGGCAATCCGATCGGCCTGCAAGCTATCGAACCTGGACATCAGCTTCTTGAACGACACAGATAACTCCCGGTTCTTCTTCAGTTCAGGCGAAGTCTCCGCGTACCTCCCGAAGCCCACCGGGATGCCAGCTTCAATAGCCAACCGCAGTCCGTGTAGATTCTCCGGCAGATCCTCTTTTGTTAGTGTGGACTGGATAGCAATCATCCCGCAGCCAATGTCGACACCGACTGCGTTGGGTGCCACGGCATCACGCATAGCGATCACTGACCCAACAGTGGCTCCTTTACCGAGGTGAACGTCGGGCATAACCCTCAGCTTTTCGGTCCACGGCAAGGCAGAGATTCGACGTAGTTGGTCTAAGGCCTGATATTCGACAGCTTCAGGGTAAGCCCACATTAGTGTGTCGGCCTTTGCTCCAGGTAGTCGTACTGGAAAATTCGGTTTCATCATCCTCTCCTTTCATGGATGCGTGAGTGTCTGACAATGGGTGTGGAATAAGTGGATGGGGGCTTGAGAATGACTTGACATGCGACTGTCTTTCCCGAGTCCTTAGATTGGCTGCCGGGGGTCCCGCCTTCGGCGGGATGACCTTTTGGTTACGGCAGGCGGACCAAGGTGTTGTGCATCGAGGGCATAGGTGAACCCTCGCGGACATCATGGCGATATGTGTTCAACTTTTTCCTCTCTCGATAGTAGACAACAGTCGTACAGGGTATCTGTTTCCAGGTGTCATTGGCAAGTTCACTAATGTAAGCATGCCAAGGGGCCAGGCACCATGGCATGCTGGGGATGAGAATGGATCATCGATCCTTGCCCGAAGCATGGAGTGGATCGATCCGACGAGAAGCCGAGTTCTTTCCAACACCCTTGTCGAAGGATGCAATTTCAGTGATGTTGTGGTGTTCGGCATATGCAGTGAGATAAGCATCTGCAAAGTCCAGATTCGTTTGTTCATACAGCGCACAACTGCGAAACATGATGCGCCGATTTTCAGTAGCGACTGTGGGCATCGCGATGAGTGCTCGCAATGCAGTGCAAATCGCCGGCTTTGTTGCGCGATAAAAAGACTGGAGTACATACACAACTTCTGCTGCAATAACGTCTACTAAAAGAAGACCATCAACAGAAGTGAGAAATGATGTTGCAGCCTTCCCTTGATCAGGTGGGTCCTGGGTGAGGTGTCGCACAATCACATTGCTATCAAGCAGAATCGTCATGCTGTCCCTCGCTCCCAACGAGTGTATTCCATGACCTCATCCCAGGTCGCCCCACGGCGATCCGGTGGCACGGGGATGCTTCCTGCAAGGCTCAGAAAGTCAGGAGTTTTTTCAACGATCACCTTATGGTCAGAGATGGTGAACATTAAGCGATCTCCTTGCCTAATAGACAAGGCGCGTCGGACTGCGGATGGAAGGGTAACCTGTCCTTTCGATGTTACTGTTGCCATGGTTTCCATACTTTCTCCTTACCGTCGGATATAAGTAAGGATACATTAATCATGCATTGCCAAGTGAATAACGATTCCATTCAGACTCCTTCGTTTTGAGCTCTTATCGTGGCAAACTGCTACGACATCTTCCTGGGGGGGTAATGTGCAAGTCCACTAAGATGGCAGGGTGAGTGTTGACATCAGTGCCCCGATTGGGATCTTTGATTCTGGGTTTGGCGGGTTGACGGTGGCGCGGGCTATCGTGGACCAGCTCCCGGGCGAAGACATCATCTATTTGGGGGACACCGCGCGGGCGCCGTACGGGCCCAGGCCGATTGCACAGGTACGGCAGTACGCGCTGGCCTGTCTGGATGCGCTGGTGGATATGGGGGTCAAAGCACTGGTGATTGCCTGCAACTCCGCCTCAGCAGCCGTGCTCGCCGATGCCCGCGAGAGATACTCGATTCCGGTGGTGGAAGTGATCTTTCCTGCTGCCCATCGAGCAGTACGAGTCTCGCGTACGGGCAAGATCGCTGTGTTGTCCACCCAGGCGACAGCGACCTCGGGGGCCTATAACGACGCTGTGGCAGCAGCGGTGGGCGTGGAGTTGACGACCGCTGTGTGTCCGCGTTTCGTGGAATTTGTTGAGGAAGGAATCACCGGTGGTGAGGAGTTGCTTCACGCCGCTCAGGAATATCTGGCTCCTGTGATTGAGTCCAAAGCCGACACAGTAATCCTAGGATGCACCCACTATCCTCTGCTGTCAGGGGTGATTTCCTATGTCTTGGGAGACGACGTCACCCTAGTGTCATCTGCGGAGGAGTGCGCCAATGCTGCCTACGCGGTTCTCGCGGATCACGGGCTGCTGAGATCCGAAACCACCGGGCATCGCCGCTTCCTGACCACGGGGAATCCGCAAAGATTTGAGCTCATTGCTAGCAGACTTTTGGGGGATTTTGTTTCCGCGGACACTGTCGGCGGAAAACTGTCCTACGAGCATATTAAGGTGGAGCCATGACCCGAGCAGACGGCCGAAAGCCCCAGGAACTACGCCCAGTAACAATCACCAGAAACTGGCTGGATACCGCTGAAGGATCCGCACTAGTTGAGTTCGGGAAGACCCGCGTACTCGTCACAGCCTCGGTCACACCCGGGGTCCCCAGGTGGCGCAAGGATTCCGGTCTGGGGTGGGTCACCGCTGAGTACGCGATGCTGCCGCGAGCGACCCAGGAGCGTAATGACCGCGAGTCTGTGCGCGGCAGAATTGGCGGGCGCACCCATGAGATTTCCCGGCTGATTGGCCGCAGTCTTCGCGCAGTCATCGATTACAAGGCGCTGGGGGAGAACACCATTCAAATCGACTGCGATGTCCTCCAAGCTGACGGCGGAACTCGTACGGCTTCGATCACCGGCGCCTATGTCGCTCTCGCTGATGCAGTGTCCTGGCTGAGGGAGCGCAAGCTACTGGTCGCCGAGCCGCTGATCGGTTCGGTCGCAGCAGTGTCGGTGGGCATCATCGACCAAGTCGTGATGGTGGACCTTCCCTATGAAGAAGACGTACGGGCCCAGGTCGATCTGAACCTGGTTGCCACCGGTGACGGGCGCCTCATTGAAGTCCAAGGTACGGCCGAGGGCGACCCCTTCTCACGGGCGGAACTCGATCAGATGATGGATTTGGGATTAGCCGGATGCGCCGAGCTTGCCGAGATCCAGCGGCTGAGTTTGGAGTCAGCGTGAAGTTACTTCTGGCAAGCGGGTCTGCTCACAAGATACTTGAGTTGAGGCGAATCCTTGATCGGGCGGCACTGCCGATCGAGGTCCTCGGTCTTCGCGATGTTGAGTCCTATCCGGAACCGGTTGAGAATGGTGCGACCTTCGAGGAAAACGCGCTGATTAAGGCTCGTGCTGGATATGCCGTGACAGGGTTGCCGACCCTGGCCGATGACTCGGGAATCGAGGTCGATGTCCTCAACAAGATGCCGGGAGTCAGGTCTGCGCGCTGGGCGGGGGGTCATGCCGAGGACGGTGAGAATCTGTCCTTGCTGCTCCGCCAAATCGATGACGTCGAGCCTGCTCGGCGTACTGCTCGCTTTGTGTGCGTGATGGCGCTGGTGTGGGCTGGCGGCGAACACATGGTACGCGGGGTTGTCGAGGGAACTTTGGCCCAAATTCCGCGCGGGGAGAATGGTTTCGGGTACGACCCGATCTTTGTGCCCACTGGGGAGAGCCGAACCACAGCGCAGATGTCGGATGAAGACAAAGACGCCATCAGCCACCGAGGTCGTGCCCTGCGGGCAATGATTGACTACCTGAAGGAGTTCGATGAAGGCCTATTGTGATCTGCTCCAACGGATCCTTGATGAAGGTGCCACCAAGACCGACCGTACTGGCACAGGAACTCTGTCTGTGTTCGGTCATCAGATGCGCTTCGACCTGAGTCAAGGATTTCCCCTTGTCACCACCAAGAAGATTCATACTCGTTCAGTGTTTGGGGAGTTGCTGTGGTTCCTGAAGGGCGACACCAACATCACCTGGCTTCACGATAATGGGATTACGATCTGGGACGAGTGGGCCAACGCAGATGGTGACTTGGGGCCGATCTATGGATACCAATGGCGCAGTTGGCCGACTGCGGGTGGAGAGCATATTGACCAGATCGCCCAAGTGATCGAACAGATACGCAGATCCCCAGATTCGCGCCGACACATCGTCTCAGCGTGGAATGTCTCCGATCTGGATAAGATGGCGCTGCCGCCGTGTCACATGATCTTCCAGTTCTATGTCGCTGATGGAAAACTCTCCTGTCAGCTTTATCAGCGTTCGGCTGATGTCTTTCTCGGGGTGCCCTTCAATATCGCCTCCTATGCTCTGCTGACTCACCTTGTTGCGCACGTGACCGGGTTGGAAGTTGGTGATTTCGTGCACACCTTCGGGGACGCTCATCTCTACCTCAACCATCTCGACCAAGCCCGTGAGCAGTTGTCCCGGGAACCGCGTGAACTGCCGAGTTTGTGGATCAATCCGGAGATCACTGACATCGATGCCTTCGAATTGTCTGATATCCGCGTGGATAACTATGATCCCCATCCTGCGATCAAAGCCCCGATAGCGGTGTGAGATGGAAGAATTTACCCCACGCCTGACCGCTATCGCCGCGGTGGCCTCCAATGGTGTGATTGGCGATGGGGCGGGGTTGCTGTGGCATTACCCTGAAGATCTACGCCGGTTCAAGGCTTTGACAATGGGTGGGGTTTTGATCATGGGTCGGCCTACCTATGAATCCCTGGGTGGTGCCTTACGCGGGCGTACGTCGATCATCTTGACTCGCAATCGTTCATGGATACCGACACAGACTCGTGACTGTGAGGTGCTTGTTGCTGCCAGTGTGACCGAACTCGGCGCACTCTTGGCCGAGCGTACTGATCTTCAGTGGTGGTCAACCGGTGGGGGACAGGTCTATCGCACCTTGTGGGACTACACAACCAACCTCGATCTGACGCAGATCCACACACCAGCCACAGGTGCCGTCACCTTCCCTGAGATCGATCCTCTGCAATGGAATCAGACCAGCCGCGAACCCGGTGATCAGTTCGACTTCGTCACCTACGAACGTACGGACACCACCGCAGCGCAGGCACTGAAAACCCTGATCAACGATGCGAGCTGAGGCCTCGATCCTTCACCTGGACCTCGATGCCTTCTTCGCCGCAGTCGAGCAAAGAGACAAGCCTAGTCTTCGCGGCAAGCCCGTGATCATCGGTGGAGTCTCCGGGCGGGGAGTGGTCTCGACGGCCTCCTATGAAGCACGCAAATTCGGAGTTCACTCTGCTATGCCCACCCATGAGGCTCGCCGTCTGTGTCCAAATGCGGCCTTTCTTCATGGGCGTTTTGGGGCCTATCGGATTGCATCGCGCCAGGTCATGGAGGTGCTGGCCCAAGTATCTCCGCAGATGGAACCGATGAGTCTTGACGAGGCCTATGTTGACCTGGCTGCGTCCGGGCGTACTGATTTTTCGCTGGAGTCGCTCCGCAAGCTCGGCGAGGATCTTCGTCAGCAAGTCCGTGAGGCGACCAATGGATTGACCGCATCGGTGGGGATCGGGTCGAGTAAGTTCATGGCGAAGCTGGCCTCGGAGGAAGCCAAGCCTGACGGGCTGGTGATTGTTCCTCCAGGTACGGAAGCAGATCGAATCAGCCCTCTGAGCGTACGAGCGATTCCTGGTGTGGGGCCTGCCACGGCTGAGCGTCTTCTACGTTTGGGAATCCACACCGTTGCTGAGCTTCGCCAGGCAACCGACAATGAGTTGCGCAGGGAATTAGGGCCTAATACGGCAGCATGGCTGACCGCACTGGCTTATGCTCAAGACGATCGCGGAATTAGTTCGTCGAGGGAGGTGAAGTCCATTTCTATGGAGGATACCTTCGCTGTCGACTACACACATGTCAGTGAACTAGAACCGATCACAGCGCGTGATGCAGTCTGGGTAGCCAAGCGTCTGCGGAAGTCTGGCCTGTTTGCCCGGACGATCACACTCAAACTGAAGTTGGCTGACTTTACGATCCACACTCGTTCGCGGACTCTCTTAGGTGCGGTGGATTCTGATGAGACAATCACGGCGGTAGCCCTGTCGCTCCTAGACGAGCAGAAACACCTCGTACCCCGCGGAATTCGCCTCCTCGGGGTAGGTGTCTCGGGATTCACCACAGAAGCCCAAGAAGCTCTCTTTGAGATCAGTGCTGCCCGTTCCGACTTGTCACGTGTGGAATCCTCAATCCCTGATCGCCATTCCTGGCATGGATACGGCCCTGGTGATGATGTTATCCACGACACCTATGGCCCCGGGTGGGTCTGGGGCTCCGGCTTAGGCCAAGTCACCGTACGCTTCGAAACAGCGAATACCCCTCCAGGTCCTATCCGCACCTTCCCCATTGACGACCCAGATCTCCACCCCAACCCGATTCAAATCGCCGACGAAGCCTCCGGGCCCGGCTGGTTAGAAGAATAGACAGGCTTCGCGTACTAGGTCGCACAGAAATGTTGGTACACTTGTTCAGCCAGCCGGAGTGGTGGAATTGGCAGACACGCAGGATTTAGGTTCCTGTGCCTTCGGGCGTGAGAGTTCAAGTCTCTTCTCCGGTACCAATGGATCGATTAGATCCCCAGCATCTCTTGAAGGTGCTTGACATGACCGATTCCGCGAATTGCGTATTCGGAATGTGAAATAGTGCCTTTGCCTTCGGAATCGACGTCGATGATGAAGGTGCAGCGGATAAACCCTTCGATTTCTTTGCCCCAGAGCATGCGGTTGCCCCATGCGCCGTAGGCATTGATCACGGACATGTCGGGATCAGAGAGAAGGGTGACAGTGAGATCGTAACGGATGATGAAAGCCTTGAGAGCTTCTTGGTCATCTGGGGAAACACCCAAGACGGTATAGCCTGCGTTGCTGAAGTCCGACAACGTAGCTGTGAAGTCGATGGCCTGTACCGTACAGTGGGGTGTGAGTGCAGCAGGATAGAAGTAAAGGATAACCTTGGACCCGGCAAAATCTGCCAGGGAATACCACTTACCGTAGGCGTCCTGCAGTCGAAATTCAGGGGCTGGATCCCCTGGTACTAAATCAGCCATAATTCATAGTATCAATTCCGGCGGGGGGTAAACTGGTTTTGACGTTTTTTCAGGAGGATTCATGGCCGGCAGACGAACAGTGGAGCAGATCGAAGCTGATTTGGAGGTGTCCAGGCAGCGCCTGGCTGACAATCTTTCCCAATTGGTCACTGAGATCCACCCGAAAGCCGTGGTTCATCGTACGATCGAGGAAACGAAGAGAACAACCAATCATGCCATCGCTGACGGGGTGAAGGCAGTGAAGAAAACCACGAGGAAAGTTGTGGGGTATTTCAAAGATGAGTCTGGCTGGAAGCCTTCCGCAGTGGCGGCTGCCTCAGTTGTGACAGTCGTCGTCATCGCGCTCGTGGTATTGAACAAGAAATGACATCTGTGACTAAGGCTGACAAGGCATTATCAAGCGAACCGCTGCCTATCCACATGCTCCATGACCGCATCCTCGTGTCGTCGGAAACCGAGGGAGAGCGCCGATCTGGGGCAGGAATTCTTATCCCTGCTACCGTCAAAATGGGGCACCGTCTCGCGTGGGCCCAAGTGGTGGCTGCCGGGCCGAATGTACGCTCAGTGAAGGTGGGGGACCGAGTGCTCTTCAACCCCGATGAAGTCGCTGAAGTGGAACTGCGTGCCCAGGTCTATATCCTGCTGCGGGAACGCGATCTCCATGCGGTTGCCACCACGCGCCTTGATGAGGAACACGCCGGGCTATACCTATGACACAACCTCTCCCAAATCCGAACCAATCGGGCGTGTCGAATCAGTAGACCGGCGCACAATCAGGGAAACCGGGAGAATCTCAGACTCAACGGGCTTTCCATCGAGGCGATCAAGCAGCAATTCGATAGATCTGCGTCCCATCTGATGCAAAGAAACTCTGATCGAGGTCAAGTCGATTCCCCACGCCACTGGGGAGTCATAGAAGCCGATAATCGCAACATCATCAGGTACGTTCAGACCGCGCTGACGAAAAACGCTGAGTGCTCCTAAGGCTGAGGCGTCGTTGATCGCCCAGACTCCATCAGGGTACGGCGGGTGTTCCATCATCATGTAGGCAGCATCACGTCCGGCGACGACATTGAAGCCAGTTTCCAGAACAGCAGGCGGTTCCAAGCCGGCTTCGCGTATCTCATCGCAGAACCCCTGAATACGGTCGGTTGAGGTAGACATGTAGCGGTGTCGGCAGATAATGGCCAGACGGGTACGCCCGATCTCGATGAGATGCCGGGCAGCTAATCGACCAGCTAGAAGATCGTCGGCGCTCACCGAGACATGGTTGGGGTGACGCCGATGCACAAGGGTGAAGGCAACACCTTGGTCTTTCAGGGTGCTCAGATAGTCCTTGTCGATGTGTGCGTCTGCGAAAATCAGTCCGTCAACGAGACGATCCTGCATCGCCAAAGAGCGCTCGACACGGATGGTCGGCTCATCCAAGGTAGAGGCGGTGATCGCCATCATGCCGTGCTCACGGGCAACCTCGTCAATCCCAGCGAAGATCATCGCCATGACATGATCGCCGAGCAGTGGCATGAGAACACCAACGGTATGCGAACGTGAGGTTCGCAAAGACACAGCAAGGGCATTATGGCGGTAACCCAGGGTCACTGCGGCCTGTCTAATTGCTTCGACTGTTTCTTCGGATGCCCATCGGAATGGATTCGATTCTTCAGGGTTCAGAATGCGTGACACAGTAGTTACGGAGACGCCTACAAGTGCGGCAATTTGGCGCTGGGTGGGGCGCGCCGGGCCACGGTTTGTTGGCATGAGACCCCCTGTCGGGATAGATGCTATCCCTAGTGTAGCTTGAAGAAATCGAATTATACACAATGGTTTTACAAAATCGATTGCGTCAATCGTTTGTGTATGTTAATGTGGTAGCAGCGACTCCAAGAGAATCGAGAGACTTTTTGGAGGGACCTACGACCTCACCGTCGTACGTGAAGGCCGCTTAGTTCAGTGCTAAGTGTTACCTGGTGGAATCGTGCGGGTCGAGTCAGCAGGGTTTTCCCCCCCCTGCCCTAGCTGACCGACCCCGATCCACTGGGTTTCTTATTTTGCCCCTTTGCCATAAGCCAGCAACTCGGTACGTACTTGTCCGCGCAGCACCTTTCCGAGCATGGACTTCGGCAGAGACTCCATGATGAAGATGCGGCGCGGAATCTTGTACGCTGCTAGGCGATCCCTACAGAAGGAGCGAATGTCCTCGGTTGTCACCGTATGCCCCGGATTGGGGATGATCGCTGCCACGACTTCCTCGCCGGAATGAGGATGGGGCAGTCCCACCACGGCAGCATCAGCAACGCCCACATGAGACTTCAGTACGAGCTCAACCTCGGTGGGGCCAACATTGAACCCAGATGTGATGATGAGTTCCTTCTTGCGGTCGACGATTGCTGTAAAACCGTCCTCGTCCTGAACCACAATGTCGCCCGTGGCCAACCATCGCCCAGGCAGAAGGGTCTTCTCAGTCTCTTCAGGGTTATTCCAGTAGCCCGAGAAAACTTGCGGGCCTCGAATCAGGAGCTCGCCGCGTTCGCCGCGCCGTACCTCTTTCGTGGAATCCTCGGGATCAACCACCTTGATTTCCGTGGATGGGAAGGGCAAACCGACCATACCAGGACGGCGGGTCTCCTTATAGAAAGGGTTCCCCAAAGCCACAGGCGAAGATTCGGTCATGCCGTACCCCTCAACCAGCGGGCCGCCGGAGATTTGCTCCCAGGCTTCTGTCACTGACACCGGGAGACTCATCGCCCCTGACATACAGAATTTAGCCGATTTGAAGGAGATTTTCTTTCTCTTGGCAGCAGAAGTGAGGGCCTAGAAAATTGGAGGTACGCCGACAAGCACAGTAGGCGGATCCTTCTTAGCCGCCGGCAGCACCAGCGAGAGGTCGAAGGTGGGAAACAGATGGATCCGGGCTTGCTTCAGCACACCGAATAAAAGAAGAATCGTCAAACCGAAAGCATGGAAGAAAGGCAGGAAGGCATAGAACACTTCCTTACCGGAAACAGTTTCAGGCATCCACGCTTCGCCTTGGCGTGCATTGGAGTGAAGATTCATGTGAGTTAGAATCGCGCCCTTGGGCAATCCTGTGGTTCCAGAAGTGTATTGGATCGCAGCGATGTCATGAACACTGGGACGAGGATGTGACTTCTTGATCGGACGGTTTCTCAACAAGTCTGTCCAGGTGATGGTGTTTCTGACCTTAGTTGTCAGCTTCTTTCGTTGGGATCGAAGCCCGGGCAGCGGAAGTTTCAAAGCCATGCGCTTGAAACTCGGGAACTCTTTGAGGATGTTCACCGAAATAATGTGATCAAGAACGATGTCAACTGGTTGGTCCCGCAGTTTTTCCACAGCCACATCCCAGGCGATGACGACGCGGGCCGAATGGTCTTCAAACATGTGACGGAATTCACGCGCGGTGTAGAGAGGATTGTGCTCAACGACGATTGCACCCAGACGAAGAATCGCATAGAAAGCAACCACATGCTGCGGGCAGTTAGGAAGTATGACGGCAACTCGGTCGCCTCGGCGTACTCCAAGTTTGAGCAGTCCCTCTGCTGCCCGAGAGATTTGATCCCCCAATTGCCTATAGGTAGTCGTACGTCCAAAGAAGTTGAGTGCAACCTTGTCTTTGGCTTGTGCGACAGACTCCTCGTACATTTCTACAAGCGAGGTAGTTGGTAAGTCAATCTGAGCGGGTACCCCCGGCTGGTAGAAGTCTACGTAACTCATAATCAATCCTTGTAAGAACTTACGGTTCCGTAGGTAACGCTATCCTAAGCTGGCCAAACATGCTACCCAGACACCTGGAGTGCCGAAAGTTGAGTGTCTCCGCGGCCATTCAGGATGAGGACAAAATTCTGACGAGTCATCTCAAATTTGAGTGTGATCGTCACTGTTTCACCGGGGCCGACA
>WQYJ01000030.1 GCA_009781325.1 Propionibacteriaceae bacterium
CCACACCACCCCAAAGCCATATCATGCATAAATAGGTAGCCGTCTTCCCCAGCATTCACATAACCAACCATGCAACAGCCTCCTGACCCCTTGGCATGGTCTGTGACAAGTTATACGTCCCCCTGTCACGTTTTGTTGACGTATTGCGGGTGGTGGCATAGGTTGTAATAGATAGCAGATGACTACTAGCCCAGTACGGCGTGAGTATACGAGCCATGTCCGGCTCGCACCCTGAATTCGATCGGCATATTCGACAGGGGTTCAGCCATGAACACCTCAACACAGTCCACCGCTTCTACACAGACCCATGACACCTCGGATGAGGCTGCTCGGGTTGCCCAGCGTCTCCTGTCCGCTGCGGCGAATCAGGGTGACCAACTTCTTGATCAGTACGGCAACACCCGTGATGGGTTCACCGAGGAAGAAGCCGTGCAATCACGGGGACAGTACGGCGGCAATGTCATTACCCAGAAGAAGAAAACCCCTGTTGCGGTGAAGTTTGTGAAGGCTTTCTTCTCCCCGTTCACCGCTGTGCTGCTGACACTGGCTGTGATCTCCTTCTTTACTAGTGACTATCCTGCGGTCGTCATTGTGTTGGTCATGGTCACCCTGTCAGGGATGCTTCGATTCATTCAGGAACACCGCAGTGAGGTCTCAGCCGACAAGCTCACCAGTATGGTGGCGACCACGGTTGCAGTGCAGCGCCAAGTCATTGAAGCAGATACCCAGAAGCTGGCCTCTATGAAGGCTGAGATTCCCATGGAGGACGTGGTTGTCGGCGACATCGTTTATCTTGCGGCCGGAGACATCATCCCCGCAGATATGCGGATCATCGAGGCCAAGGATCTGTTCATCTCTCAATCCTCACTGACCGGGGAAAGTGAGCCGATCGAGAAGTTCTCCCATCCGGCCCAAGCCACAAGCTCCTCACCGCTTGAAATCAACAATCTTGCCTTCATGGGTTCCACTGTGGTTTCCGGAGCAGCGACTGGGATCGTACTTGCCGTGGGAGACGACACTTCCCTGGGAGGGATCGCACACCAACTCCAGCAGAAGGCTCCTCCGACTGCCTTTGAAAAAGGGGTCTCTTCGGTCTCCTGGGTTCTGATCCGCTTCATGTTGGTGATGGTGCCCGTGGTCTTCCTGATGAACGGCTTCACGAAGGGGGACTGGCTCCAGGCTTTCCTCTTCGCGATCGCTGTTGCCGTGGGTCTGACGCCTGAGATGCTGCCGATGATCGTCACCGCGAACCTCGCCAAAGGCGCGGTGTCGATGTCAAAGAAGCGGGTCATCGTCAAGCGCTTGAACTCGATTCAGAACTTCGGTGCCATGGACGTTCTGTGCACAGACAAGACCGGTACGCTCACCCAAGACCACATCGTCTTGGAGTATCACCTCGACATTCACGGCAATGATGACGACCGCGTACTTCGACATGCCTTCTTGAACTCTAACTACCAGACCGGCCTGAAGAATCTGATGGATCTGTCGATAATTGAGTACGCGAAAGAGCACGTTGACTTCGAGAAATGGAAGAAGTACACCAAGGTTGATGAGATTCCCTTCGACTTCAATCGTCGTCGGATGAGTGTGGTCGTTGCTGATGAAACCGGCAAGACTCAGATGATCACCAAGGGCGCGATCGAGGAAATACTCAGTATCTGTTCCTTCGTTGACTATGGTGGGCAGGTGACCCAGATCACGGATGCGATCCGCAAGGAGGTTCTTGATCGGTGCGGCGGCTATAACGCCGATGGACTTCGCGTACTTGGGGTAGCTCAGAAGACAGAGCACGCCGGTGTTGGAGCTTTCTCGGTCGCTGATGAAGCTGACATGGTTCTCATCGGTTACCTTGCCTTCCTTGATCCGCCCAAGCATGATGCCGCCGCCGCAGTGACTGCTTTGGAGGAGTACGGCGTACGGGTGAAGGTTCTCACTGGTGATAACGACGGGGTGACGAAAGCTGTTTGTAAGCAGGTGGGACTGTCTTACGATTCCATTGTGCTGGGTTCCCAGATTGAGACGATGACGGACGACGAACTCACAAGTACGGTCGAGGGAGCCGACATCTTTGCCAAACTGTCTCCGACCCAAAAAGCCAGGATCGTTTCAGCCTTGCGTGGGGCTGGTCATACGGTCGGGTTCATGGGTGACGGGATCAATGATGCGGCTGCGATGAGGGCTTCCGATGTTGGGATTTCTGTGGATAGCGCAGTCGATATTGCCAAGGAATCCGCAGACATCATCTTGTTGGAAAAGGATCTGATGGTCATCGTGAATGGTGTGATCGAGGGTCGAAAGATCTATGCCAACATCATCAAGTACATCAAGATGACTGCCAGTTCGAACTTCGGGAACATGCTGTCGGTGTTGGTGGCGTCGGCGTTCATTCCTTTCCTGCCGATGTTCCCGATCCAGATTCTTGTTCTGAATCTGATCTACGATCTGAGCTGTACGACCTTCCCCTGGGATAACGTGGACGAGGACTTTCTGAAGGTGCCTCGTCAATGGGATGCATCCTCGATTACGAAGTTCATGTTGTGGATCGGGCCGACTAGTTCGGTGTTTGATATTTCGACCTTTATTGCGATGTATTTCTGGATTGGGCCTTCGGTGTTGGGAGGTTCCTACCATTCACTGGGAGCAGCCGATCAGACAAAGTTTGTGGCGCTGTTCCATGCCGGGTGGTTTGTGGAGTCTTTGTGGTCGCAGACGTTGATTATCCATATGCTGCGTACTCCCAAGCTGCCGTTCATTCACTCCCATGCGTCATGGCAACTCACCACGTTGACCTCCATAGGCATCATTGTGGGAACGATCATGCCGTTTACAATTACCGGACCTTGGTTGCAAATGTCGGCCCTGCCTTCCGTGTACTTCCTGCTTTTATTAGCTACTATTATTTTCTATATGCTCCTAGCGACGATTTTCAAGAAGATCTTCGTTCACCTCCATGGTGAGTTGCTCTAGTTTTCCTAGGCAGCCCGTGGGCGCTTGTGTGGGTGGAATCGGCATCATTGCTGACGCAGGCGCCCTCGGGTTTGGGGGTACTCCTTTCCAGACTCCATAGTTCGGCTGCCGGGGGTCCTGCCTGACGGCAGGATGACCGGGGGGTGGCTGCCGGGGGTCCTGCACTTCGCTTCGCTGCGCGCAGGATGACCGGTTGTGGGTCATGTTGTTGTTAGGCAGTGTCTCTGGCGGCCAACCTCCGGTCATCCTGCCGTCAGGCAGGACCCCCGGCGGCTGTCGTAGGGTCTTGAGTTAGTCTTCTTTTCCACACTCCATAGTTTGGCTGCCGGGGGTCCTGCCTGCGGCAGGATGACCGGGGGTGTGGGTCTTGGGTTAGTCTTCTTTTCCACACTCCTTAGTTTGGCTGCCGGGGGCCCTGCCTGGCGGCAGGGTGACCGGGGGAGGGGTTTTGCGTACTAGAGTGAGTCCATGGCTTCTGACCTGAGTAACAAGAACAAGTGGACCTTTTCTGTCGGTACGCTGGGGCGCGACATGGTGTACACGCTGATTAGCATGTACTTCATCTTCTACCTGACTGAGGTTCTTGATTTGTCAGACCTCGTGCTGGGGTGGGTGGCCACCCTGATCTTGGTGGCGCGGCTCTTTGATGCGGTCATGGATATCGTTATGGGGTCCATCGTCGATAACACGCGATCCAGATGGGGACACTTCAAACCTTGGATTCTCGCAGGCATGCTCGCCTCGGGTCTGTTCACGATCCTGCTATTCACTGACATGGGGCTTAACGACACTGCGTTCATCGTTGTCTTCGCCGGGATCTATCTGCTGTGGGGACTGAGTTGGACGATGAACGACATCCCGTACTGGTCACTGATGCCAGCCCTGACACTAGATCAGAAAGAGCGCGAGAAGATCGGGTCACTGGCAAAGATATTCGCCACCGTGGGACTCTTTGCGGTTGTCGTCGCGATCATTCCAGTCACAAACTCGCTGGGGGGCGTGGTCGGTGACACCAGAGCCTGGTTTATTTTCGCAGTCGCGGTGGTCATCATCATGATTGCCGGACAATCGGTGACTCTGATCGGAACCAAGGAACCCAGTCTGGTCATCGAGCAGGAGAAGGTCTCCCTGCGCCAGATCGCTTCCGTGGTCGTCAAGAACGATCAGTTACTCTGGACAGCCATCGCCATGGTGACCTTCATGACCGGCTACATCACCCTGACAACCTTCGGAACCTACTATTTCAAGTACCTCTACGGCGACGAGAACATGTATTCACCCTTCGGTGCTGTTCTCGGGGTGGGCATGATCACCGGGTACGTGATCTTCCCCTTCCTGCGCAAGAAATTCAAACGGCGCACTCTCTACACGATTGCGACCTCGATGATCGTCGCGGGCTACGTACTGTTCTACTTCTCCCCGATGAATATTGTCATCATCGCCATCCCCGCTCTGATGCTCTTCGTCGGCTGCGCCTTCGTCACAGTGCTGATGCTCGTCTTCATCTCCGACACCATCGACTACGGCCACTGGAAACTCGGTCGGCGCAACACTGCCATCACCTTCGCTCTCCAGCCCTTCATTAACAAGGTCGGGGCTGCTCTGGGTGCCCAGATCGTCGCCATCACCCTTATTGTGACCGGGATTAATACTGCTGAAACCCCCGCCGATGTGTCAGAGTCGGGTCTGTTCACCATGAAGATCGTTATGATGGGTCTGCCTCTGCTTCTCACTCTGATCGGGTATGCGATCTACCGCTGGAAATACAGAATCGACGAGACCTTCCATGCCCACATCCTCCAAGACCTCCGTGATCGCGGACAGTTGGTTGACGAGACTATGAGCGACTGATGAATCAGTGGATGCCCCTGGTGTTGGGCGTACCCTTCGGTGCTTCACCCGACCAGGTGCGCCGGGTAGCTGGTGGGCGTCTGGTCGTGATCTCCGGGGCCTCGCGAGGGATCGGAGCTGACATGGTACGCCGGTTAGTCTGCCTCGGAGCCACAGTGGTCGGCATTGCCCGTACTGGAGCTGACTTGGAGGAACTCGGAAAAAGTCTGACACCAGCACCCGGGCGCTTCCATCCATTGCCAGGAGATCTGCGCGATCTCGACTGGGCGCAGAATACAGGCAGACTCATCGTGGATCAGTGGGGGACACCCGCTGTTATGATCTCAAATGCCGGGCATTCCATCCACAGAACCCTGAGTCAGTACGCCGATCGCTTCCATGATCTCAGCCGTACGACAGGGGTCAATTATCTAGGCGCGGTTGGACTGGCAATGCCTATCGTGGAAGCCATGCGAGCAGCCGGTTGCGGGCATCTGATCTCAGTGTCGACCACCAGTGTCGACCTCCCGCTGCCAGCCTGGTCAGCGTATTCGGCATCCAAGGGGGCCTATGAGCTCTGGCTGAGATCGGTGGCGCCCGAACTGAGAGGTGACCAGGTCGCGATGACGAGTGTTCATATGCCGCGCGTCGCCACAGCCATGAGTGCTCCCACCGCTGGTCGCTATCTCATCCCTGAGCTCAGCATCGCCCAGGCAGCCGACATCCTCTGCTACGCGCTGGTTCACAAGCCGCGCTATCTGATCCCCTGGTGGGCGCGTCTGAGTGCAGCAGTAAGCGGAGGATTCCCGTCAGCGATTCAACGATCCTGGGAACTAGCGCTGAGTCTCGGGGTGAAGCCATGAGTTTTCTGCGTGAGGTGTGGGACGTGACAGGGGGACGTATAACTTGTCACGTGAAGAAACGAGTTTCTTCACGTGACAAGTTATACGTCCCCGCTGTCACGTCCATCCGCTCAGTTGTGCGTCCAACATTCAGGGAAGCAGGTTCCCAGATTGTCGAGGGCTTACGGAGTTTCTCGGTCACCACTCACCCGATCAAACTCGGAATCATGCTGGCCTATGCCCTTCCGCGTCACGGGATGACACCCGCAGCTGGGATCTTGGGCCCGGCTCTGACCTGGGGGTCTGCCACTGCTCTGATCGACCACCATGGATCACTGACCTATCGCCAACTGGGGGCTGCGACCGAGCGCCTGGCAGCGGGCCTGGCTGCTCAAGGAGTGGGTGTTGGTACCCGTGTTGGGATCATGCTGGATGACGACCGTTTCCTGCTCATGGCCTTGGGAGCAGTCAGTCTCTGCGGCGGTCATGCGTGGCTGATCAACCCTCGCATGGGCTCCGATGAACTCCAGGAGTGCCTGCACGCCGATGAGATTGAGATGGTCGTCTACTCGCCTGTCGCAATCCAGGCTCTTGCTGTTTTCCAAGGGCGCCGGGTTCCGGTGAACGAGTTGGAGCAACTGATGGCGCAGGTCGGCACTCGCGTACCTAAGAATGCTAAGAAGGCGAAGTTCGTCATGCTCACTGGAGGTACGACCTCAGCTCCGCAAGCCATTCCGATTCGGCGCCGGGTGACCGCTCCCTTGCCCGCACTAGCATTAGCTGGTGCTACCGGCGTACGTCATGGCAAACCAACTCTGGTGTGCGCACCACTGTTCCATGGGTACGGACTATCGTGCGCATTCTTGGGGATGGTGGCGGGATCACCTGTGGTGATGAGTTCGGCCTGCAGGGTCGAGGGGTTGGGTGTTCTCGACAAGGCAACGACCACCCGAAGAATCGATTGGGGGCAGGCCATCTACTCGGTGAGTTGCCGAGAGAAGGTACACACCATCTTTGGTGTACCCGCCCAGTTGCGGGCGCTGGCAGCGTACTTGGAGGAGTCTGACCCGGAAATCTGCGACGCCGAGTTGGTCAAACATCTCGTGTCAGGATCCGATCGCCTGGACGAGTCAACCATCTACACATTGCAGCGTCGCTGGGGGCCGGTGGTCACCAACTACTACGGCACCACAGAGTCGGGGACGGTGACGATGATCCGCGGGCAAGCCCTAGAGTCCCACCCGTCCAGCCTCGGCCGCCCGGTGGCTGCCTCCAGAATCCGCATCCTCGATGATCGCGGCCATGTCCAACCCCGAGGGGTCCAAGGCCGTATTGACATCACCTCTCCGCTGGCATCCATAGGCCGCTCCTTCACCACCTCCGACATTGGCTGGGTCGACGAAGAAGGTTATCTCTACCTAGAAGGCAGAGCAGACGATAAAGTCAAGGCTGGAGGAGAGTTCATCAACCTAGCTAAGGTCGAACAGGTCCTGACAAGCATAGACGGAGTCGAATGGGCGCAAGCTGACATGGCAGTGGACCCCAAGTACGGCTACCGCGTCACCGCCAAAGTAGGAACAACCCAGCACATAGACGAAGAGGACCTGCGCACAGCAGTCCGCCGCCACCTAGGCCCTCCCAGTGTCCCAACCACCATCACACAAGTTCCGACGTGATGCGGTGTGTCAAGTTGTTCGTCCCCCAGACACACCTCCTGATCAACTCCCGCGTCATCCTGCCGCCAGGCAGGACCCCCGGCAGCCAAATTTTGGACTTGGGTAAGGACCTATCCCTGGACCCTAGGTCGGCTGCCGGGGGTCCTGCCTGCGGCAGGATGACCGGTTGTGATTAGTGTCACGTCCCCCTTGAAATTTCTCCCAAAAGGTGTAAAATTACACTAAATGGGAAGGAGTTGAGATGCCAGATCGGCAGGATGCTTTTATCAACACCTGTGATTCGAAGCTGCGGCTTGTAAGAGCTGAGGCGGATCTTACGCAGGAGGAGATGGCGTACTCTTTGGGCATTTCTAAGAAGACACTGGTGGACATTGAGAAGGGCCGCCGAACCTTGGGATGGACCGGTGCTGCTGCTCTGTGCGCAGTCTTTCCTACCTCGGATGTGATTTCTTCGGCTTTCGGCGGCTCCCCTTTAGAGATGATTCCGGCGCTAGCCCGCTCAGGCCAGCCCGTCCCTCAGCCTGAATCTGGGGGAAATCCCTGGTGGCAATCTGTCGCCGAAAACGATGGGTTCATCATCGAGCAAAACATCATCTCCCAGCACTACCGCCTTCTCACCAAAGACCGTACAAAAGTCGCGGCATCCTTCGATATCGACGACCTCATCCCGCTATTTTCGGGACAACCAAAGGAGTAGCCATGTACATCTTCTTAGCCATTTTGTTCGTTCTAGTACCACTGGTGCTAGCGATCATCGCGCTTGTTCAAATTGCATCGACACGGCGTCAGATGACGGAACTGCGCATGGTGGTCTACAGTCGACTGGCGCAAACTGGGGTTAGCATTCCCCAGGCAACTGCGCCGGTTGAGACCATGGCTACCCCGGCATACCCAAACGGTGCTGTGCCGCAGCCGATGGCTCCACCTGCTCCAGATGCTGTTCCGGTTCAGCCGGTTCAACCAGGACCCACCATGAGTCCAAGCGGTTCACCGTACGCAAGCCCGCCAGTCTATGCTCCCCAGGCTCCAGGCGTACCAAACGCAGGTGTCCCTGCTCGCGCGCCCTATCTGAGCGGTGCACCGGCTGGGGCTCCGGCCTCATCGAAGGTATTCACCGAGAACTTCATGGGACGAAATCTTCTGCCGATCTTGGCGGCAGTACTTGGGCTCATCGGCCTGATTTTCTTGGGAGTGCTGGTCGTTCCCTACATGAGCGATGCCATCAAGATTGTTCTGATGTTCCTCATCGCCATCGGTGTTGGAGGCCTGGGGTACGGACTCAACACCAAGAAATCAACTGTCCTGACCAAGGCGTTGATTGGAACCGGACTGGGCGGAGTATTTGTCGCAATTCTTGTCACCCATCTCTTCTTCCACGCGATCTCCGACATCGTCGCCTTCGCCTTACTCGCTGGATGGATCCTTGCATGCATGTGGCTTGCTAAGCACGTCAACTCCCTGCTCATCGCCATCATCGCCCACATTGGCATGGTCGCCTCAATCACCATGGCGTACTCAGGAGGAGTCACAGACGACAAGCTGATCCTCCTGGTGGCCTACCAAATCCTTGCCACTCTTGCGATAGTCATCGGCAATATTGTCTGGGTGTCAACGATGTATCGGTTCGGACTGTTTGCCTCACAACTCATGATTATCATCTCATTGTCATTCATGTGGTTCCGCTTTACTGGCGCCGGGGTTGGATTTGGCTCGACATTACCGACCTCACTGATCGTCGCCGCCTTCCTCATACAATTCCTGGGAGCCACAGCTATTGCCTACCTGCTCTTCGTCTCCTGCGCCCGAGTCAAAGAACCTGCGTCGATGACCATGCTCACAGCAACCAATGCGCTGATGTGGGCAGTCGTGCTCTTCGGCAGTGTCTACATGGTCATTGCCAAACTGACTGCCACCTCCCTTGACTTGGATTCATGGGCCATTTGGTTCCGTCCGGAGGCAACCATCTACGCGATGATGGCCTTGCTGGTTCTGGCTTTCCTACCCGCAGTTGCTGTCACTATCGCCAACTCACGAGTCACACTTCGCCCAGGTCTGGAGATTGGTACGGCTGCGCCGCTCGCAGCCGTGTCGGTGATAGCCCTGCTCCATCAAATGACGATGAGCCCAACCTACTGGAATATGGACGAACCATACCCGGTCATGTCATGGGTCATCGTGCTCTTCGCGGCCTACCTGATTCTTGGTCTGGCGTCACGATCCAGGGGTCTCATTCGCCTGGCGAGGGTGTTGCTGGTCATCGATGCCCTCCTGATGCTCTCCTTCGACTATGGGTATATGTCCCTCACTAAGGCCTGGGGGGTGTGGGCTTCCTTCGTGTATCTTGCAGGTTTGGTGTGTCTGGCGCTGGTGACCTTTATCCAGTTGCCTATCAACGAGCGGCCCAAGTACAAGGACTACATTGTCGGCACCTTGTTCCTCGGCTTCGAGGTGTCGGTATTCGCCATTGTTGTCGGCCCATCCCTCGACATTGGTATGGGATTGTTCGTTGTGATCTCTGCATTGGCGCTCGTGGCTCTGCACTTTGTCATCAAGCCTGCACCGGCAATGCTCTACCGGATCTCTCAGCTTGTGATTGCTGTGATCACCGCAGTAGTTCTGAGTGTGGCGGGGTGGGAGCACTACCGCTACGCGGACTCGACCGTAGTGTCAACCTGGTCGGATACAGTGTCAATCATTCTAGGAACCGCTGCTGCGGTTATTCTCGCAGTCATCTTTATCGACTGGATTCGCCGTGCTGCCACAGCAACCTCCTCGGCTCTTCGAACCAAGAGCGTCCTGCCATCCACAGCCGTTGAAGTCATGAGCGGGATTGGTGTAACGATCGCTATCATGGCTATCTTCATGCCCTATAGCTGGTTTACAGCCCGTACGGGTCTGACCTGGGGATTCTCCTTCTCCCTGGTTCTGATGGTGATTGCCTTGGTGATCGTCGGATTGGGACTGTGGTCTCGGATTAAGCCGCTGCGGCTGTACGGACTCGTCGTGGTGATCGCCTGCGTACTGAAACTGGTCACTCTTGACATCGGTTCAGTCAGTTCCATCATCCGGGTCGTCGCCTTCCTCGGCGGCGCGGCTGTCTGCTTCGGAGTATCAGCACTATATAACTACACAGCTAAGCACTTCGATAAGCAGTTGGCGCAGGATATCCCCATGTCAGTGACCAATGCCGACAAGCTAGGGGTCGGATGAGTCCTGCCCAGGTGGTCGGATCACCACGTACATCGCCGCCAAGATCGCAGCCGCACCCGCGGCAAAGAGCCAACCGGGGCGTTCTGAAGCAAAGAGGATCGCGAAGAAGGTGGCCCACAGTGGCTCGGAGCACATGATGACCGCAGCCTTCGAGGGTTCAATGTGGCCCTGCGCCCATGTTTGGAGGAGCAGGGTCAGGGCGCCGCAGAAGACTGCGAGGTAGATCATCCAAGCCCAGTCCACGGTCGTCGCAGGCAACGCGATGCCTCCTGGAAGAGCAAAGATGATAAAGACTACACTCATCGACAGCGATTGAGAGATGGTCAGCGACTTTGCTTCCTCTGGGGTCGACCACCGCCCAAGTACGACGATATGCAGGGCATAGACCACCGCGCAACCGATGGTCAGTAATTCTCCTGGGCCGATGATGGAATCCGCTGTGGGACGCAGAGTCAGGGCCGCTAGCCCGACAGTAGCCAAGCCGATGGCAACCCACACCCATCGATTGACCTTAAAGCGAAAAATCAATAACCCCAGCACCGGAGTGAACACGACATATAACCCCGTGACAAACCCCGAGATCGAAGCAGAGGTCAGCGCCAGCCCCGAAGTCTGCAGCAACTGAGCGGCTGCCCAGAGAATCCCTAAGACCGTACCGCGGAGAAAGGTACGCCGACTCATCTTCACTGATTTGTAGAAGACAACCATCAAAACCGCAGTAGAGATCAAGAACCGTACAGCCAAGAAGTCCGCAACAGGAAGAACGTTGAGGATTCGCTTGATCGAAAAGAAGGTCGATCCCCACAGGATGGCAAGCAGCATCAACGACCACGGCGCCAACCGCCGCCCAGTCATCGAAGAATTCACCGCCACAGGATCAATAGTACGACCTGGCAAGGACCGGGTGTGTCGAGGGGATAACTTAACACTGAGACAGAGCGATTGACATGACTAACCCAAGACCCCCCGCCGACCCCCGGTCATCCTGCCGTCAGGCAGGACCCCCGGCGGCCAACGTATGGACGTGAGAAAGAAAAGCTTGACCACAGACCCTACGCCGACCCCCGGTCATCCTGCCGTCAGGAAGGACCCCCGGCGGCCAACGTATGGATGTGAGGAAGAAAAGCTTGACCACAGACCCTACGTAGGCTGCCGGGGGTCCTGCCTCGCGGCAGGATGACCGAGGTTTCGTCCCTCCCCAACACACCCCACTATCACATCCTCCCAGCGAATAGTACACATGGTGAACATATTTTCTCACTTAGTGGGACGATACGCTAAGGTGGGAGAGCTTGGGCGCCGATCGCCCCATTTTGTCTACCAAGGAGACGCATATGAAACCACGCCGCCTTTTGGCCACGAGTGTCGCCGTCGCTGCCGCGCTCTGCCTAACACTGACGGGGTGTACACCCACCGAAACTAAAGAAGAAGGCGAGTTCACCATTGGTGTAGCCGTCATCGCTTCCCACCCTGCTCTCGAAGCTGCTCAACAAGGCTTTACCGATGTTCTGGACGATGCGGGCATCAAGTATAAGCTCATCGAAGAGAACGCTCAGGGCGAATCCACCAATGCTGCCACAATCGCATCCTCGTTCGCGTCCAATGAATCGATCGATCTGATTTTGGCTATCTCGACACCGATCGCTCTTGCGATGGCGAATGCAGAAAAGGATCGCCCGATTCTCTTCACTGCTATTACCGATCCGGTCGATGCTCAACTCGTACCGTCCTGGACCGAGGCTGGAGCAAATATCACTGGGACCTCCGATGGCAACCCTGGCGCCAAGCCGGTTGAACTTGTCACCGAAGCCATGCCTGAAGTACAGACCATCGGTGTGCTCTACAATGCCTCCGAGCCGAACTCACTTGTTCAGGTCGAGCAGTATCAGGCAGAAGCCGCAGAACTGGGCATCACCCTGAAGGTACAGGCCATCACCTCAGCCGCAGAGATCAGCGTTGGTCTGGAATCACTGGTTGGCGTTGACGCTATCCTGATTCCCACAGACAACACCGTTGTTAACGCTATCGATTCCGTCATTGCCTTCGGTCGCGAGAAGCAAATCCCGGTTTTCTGTGCAGATACCTCCACAGTGTCCAAGGGTACGGTTGCCGCACGCGGCTTGAGCTACTACGAACTGGGCCGTGCAACCGGCGAGATGGCTGTGAAGATCCTTCGCGACGGCGTGGATATCTCCACGATCACTCCTGAAGCACCAACCAGCACCGAACTGGTCATCAACCCAACAGCAGCCGCTGCCTTTGGTTTGACTCTCCCTGAGGATCTGGTTGCTCAGGCTGCTACGATCGAGGAATAACAAATACTCGTAGAAAGAGCCGTCAACTGTCATGCTGGGAGCTATCGATCAAGGTCTAATCACTGCACTTCTTGCTCTAGGAGTGTTCCTGACCTTTCGGATCCTTAACTTCGCAGACCTGACAGTTGACGGCTCTTTTACTGCCGGTACAGCAACAGCGGCGATACTGATCTTTAACGGCGTATCACCGGTGGTTGCAGCACTTGCCGGGCTCGTTGCGGGGGCCCTGGCTGGCTGTGTGACTGGTTTGCTTCACACGAAAGCCCATATCGACCCGCTTTTAGCATCGATACTTGTGATGCTGGCGATGTATTCCGTTAATACTCACATCATGTGGTTTGGCTATGACGGCAAGCATCGCAGTACTGTGTCCTTGCTCAACAAAGAAACGATCTTTACCTGGATTATCGAGAACCGATTACGAGGCTCTGCGGTATCGATCACCCTGATCGCCGTCGGGGTGATCATCATTCTGGTTTTGCTGAACTGGTTCCTATCAACGAAGTTCGGCTTGGCTGTGATGGCCACCGGCGATAATCCAGCGATGGCGTCAGCGATGGGCATCAGCACTGATTTCGCCAAGATTGTCACACTCATGATTTCGAATGGCCTGGTCGGTTTGTGCGGTGGTGTCATGGTCCAGTACGTCGGTTCTGCGGCTATTGGTGATGGTACGGGCATGATCCTGATCGGTCTAGCCTCGGTGATTCTCGGCAATGCCATTTTCGGTACGCGCTATATGTGGCTCATGACATTCGGCGTTGTCATCGGCGCTGTACTCTATCGTGTGGCGATCTTCTGGGCGCTGCGCTGGGAGTTCATCGACAACGCAGACATGAAGCTCATTTCCGCTGCACTGGTCGTGATTGCGCTGGTCGTGTCTCAGTGGAAAGGCGCACACGCACTGGTGACGAAGCTGTCGCCATGGAGGCCGAAGGAAGACGACCCGGAGCCTATGGCCAGCGTACCTAACCAGTTCTCACCTTTCGCTAATGTCGACGGTGCAGCAATGTCAGCGGTTGCTCCAGTCACCGGACATGTCACCTTGACCGAGCACGAAAAAGAAGAATCCTCGACCCAGCCATTGGCAGAGCCTGGAAAGGGGCTCGATGATGCTTAAGATGACTGGTGTCTCGAAGACCTTTTATCCCGGTACGGCGAACGAACGTGTCGCTTTGAGGAATATCGACCTGCAATTAGACGAAGGGGACTTTGTCACCATCATCGGATCCAATGGTGCTGGAAAGTCCACCCTGTTGAATGTCATCGCGGGATCAATCCCGGTCGACACTGGTGAGGTCAGGATAGACGGACGTAATGTCACGCGCCAGCGGGAGTTCCGCAGAGCCGCAAGAATCGCCCGCGTTTTCCAGGACCCTGCCGCCGGTACGGCCCCTCACCTCAGTATCGAACAGAACCTGGCTGTAGCTCTCAACCGTGGAAAACCTCATACCCTAGCCCGGGGCTTATCCAAACAGCGCCGCGAGGAATTCCGCGCCCAACTCGCCACCCTCGAACAGGGATTGGAAGACAGGATGCGTCACCGCGTCGGCCTCCTCTCCGGCGGGCAGCGTCAAGCTCTGTCCCTGCTGATGGCATCCTTTACCCATCCCAAGCTTCTTCTTCTCGACGAACACACTGCTGCTCTAGACCCAGAGCGGGCTGAGCTAGTTCTTCGGCTGACCGCAACAAAAGTCGCCGAGCAGAACCTCACAGCCCTGATGGTGACCCACAACATGGATCACGCACTGCGCCTAGGCAACCGCCTCGTCATGATGCATGAGGGCCAAATCCTGCGCTCACTAACCCCCGAAGAAAAACAAGGAGCCCAAACCGGCGACCTCCTCGAATGGTTCAGCCAAAAAGGCACCCTCTCCGATCGCACCCTACTAGGCTAAACCCCCCCCGGTCATCCTGCCGAAGGCAGGACCCCCGGCAGCCAACGTAGGGACGTAAGAAAGATCCCCCGGTCATCCTGCCAAAGGCAGGACCCCCGGCACCCAACGTATGGACTTGGGGAAGACAGTCTTTACCACAGACCCTACGTTGGCTACCGGGGGTCCTGCCTGGCGGCAGGATGATCAGCGGGAACGTGTGGACTTAAGAAAGATGGCGTAATTACAGTCCATGCGTCGGCTTCCGGGGGTCCTGCCTGGCGGCAGGATGACCGGGGTGGGGGGTTAGTCCACCAACGA
>WQYJ01000031.1 GCA_009781325.1 Propionibacteriaceae bacterium
CAGCACCCGCGTGGGTCATCCCTTGGTTGAAGGCCCATTCGGACTGATCCCAGATCGCGGCAAGTCCGGCACGGAACTTGGTGACGTGATCCGCCGTGAGCGGGGTCCCATGCCCGCAGATCACCGTCATATCTGGCTTAAGAATGGAGTGCAGGCAGTCGAGGGCGGCAACCCACCCATGGATCGAGGTGGCCTCGTCGAACTGCGGCGGACCGGCTTCCACCAGATCACCGACAATGACAACATTGCGGTCAGGAACAGCGATGATGAGATCCGAGGAGGTGTGTGCGTGCCCAAAGTGCGCGATCTCGACGCTCAGATTCCCGAGATCCCTGACAGCAATAACCCCAATCAGTGTTTCTGGGGTTGGAATCGAAAGCAGGGGGATACGCTGTTTCTTCGCCCAAATTGTGTTTTCTCGGCACTGGATGTCAGTGACCAGATTCTCGTGGCCGATAGTGTCAAGATCACTGAATGCCCCTAGACCGAAGGCATGATCCCAATGCCCATGGGTCAAGACAACCACCTCAAGCGGAAGATCCGTGATTTGCTGGATGGCAGCCCGAATCCGCGTACCTTCATCCGGGGAGAACCCAGTATCCACCAACAGACACCGAGATTCACCCGCAATCACGGTGATCGTGGCTTCTTCCACCGAAAGATTTGCCGTCCAAACCCCATGCAGTTCCTCAAACTCCATGGTTCTAGGCTACTCGGATAAGCTGAGTTCCGATAGAAGTTTTATATGGCCGCACCAGGTTGGCTCCCGGGAGTGTACGGAGGTGGGCCATGGCCTTCTCCTTCAGGGATTAACACCGTGGTTCCGTCCATGGTCCAGAGCTGATCCCACAGGTGAATGTGTCCAGGTACCTTGTCATCTAAGCGGTGAATCGCCCGTTCTTTCCACTGCATCGCCTCTTCATGACGTCCTTCGCCATCCAAGCGATCGCAGAGCGCTTGCTCAACCTGCCGAGATAACTCATGGAAGCACACACTCTCAGACTGTTTGACTGCGTCTGTTGATGCCTGAATTGCCTGATCAATGCCTCCGCAAGCGATGAAAACCTCTGCTCGTAGTGTTAAGGCTTCAGCCATATCCATCGGGTGATTTCGACCAGCTCTGATTGCTTCGACAAACTCCTCGGCGACTCCCAGCGCTTCCGGTGAGGGTACGAGCAGTCGGGCTAGCCCGGCATAGAGACGAAGAGTGGTTCCCTCAATGAAACCATCAAAAGAGTGAAAGTCGCCGAGGGCAAAGAGGTTACAAACACCCTCCCGAAACGCTTCCTCAGCCCCATTGAGATTACCTTGTTCAAGCAAAGCATGTGCTAGGTCCTCGCAGTACATTGCAGCGCTACCTAAATCACCAGAAGAGTCATACTCCTGGATGAGGTCATGTGGATCTGCATCATTCACTGTGCATCTCCTAGTAAATCATGCTCACTCACCCTGGCTGCAGCAAGGATGAGATCATCAAGACAGGTGGACAACAACTGTCGGTCTGATTGTTCATCGTATTGCCCAGCCATTCGCGCTGAGACTAGGAGCATTTGTATTGCACGAGAGAAAATGACATCGTCTGCGGTCGCTGTTAGCGCACGGATAACCCTATTTCCCCAGTTGAGAATGAGCTTGCCTGGTTGGTTCTCACCTGGTTGGAGTACATACACAGCGGGTTGATTGACATCAGGGAGAAGACGCGTGTCAACAATTGAATCCAGGCTGCTTAGTGCCGTGTTGACTCGTGACTCGAAAGCGATGACATCATTAATGTCATCCACACTGGGAGAGAGTAAGTCATCGATTTCTGTTGACGGAAGAACACGCATTACTCGTGCGCTAGGGAAAGCAGAAGGAATCGTTTCGATAACCAGGGCATCGTATGCGTAACCGGCATTCACGATAATTCGACCTTCAGGGGTGAAGGCAGCGATTCGTCGGAAGTCATCGACATCACTTGCGTACAACACAGTGGAGGACTGCTCAACAATCTCAGAGATTTGCATACGTCCCTGGCTGGTCTCCATGATCATGTGAGGCACGATGATCGAAGCTAATTCAGGAACTGCATTGACAGTTCTCTTTATGGGTGAATTATGAGCATGAACGAAAGCCTGGAATCGCTCTGGAGACTCCTCTGATAAGTCGATCAGCCATTTCTGGAGGACCGTGGCGATCTCTCGTTGTGTCTGAAGCAATGCTGAATCCTCGACGAGTGCTTCTCGGGAAGCAGTCGGGTTTAACCCAGTCGAGTTAACCACAGCCCATGTAAAGAAGCCCCAGGAAGGCATGAGGGTAAAATCTGACTCGCAAACAAGCATATTGTTAATGTAGATCCGACTTCCGCGCCCGCGAAAAGGTGGCTTAGTGGAGTTTGTAACATAGAGAACACCTCTGGTTCCCGTGCTCCGAATGTCGAGTTCGATTGCATCAAAGTGTGAGCCAACCGCTCGGCCCCCGTACTGCACATTGCCGGTCCCGACTTTGACTGACTTTCGGTGGCCCTCAAAGCTGGCAAAGGGGAAGTCATGAGTCACGGTTGTCAACCCGGTAGGAGTGTCAATGACAATGTCGGCTTTGAGGAACTCGCCATACTTTCGAGCCAGTGCACACACGCGCTCAGACCGTAGCCAGCCAACGGTCTCGGGGCGGGGGCGTAAGCTCACTGTGGTGCCAACAGGCAACTCCTGTTCGAGTTCACTGACCTGATAGGTCCCATCTGAGAATCCAACCCAACGGATGGACGGCCCACCGCGTGCTGACCGAGACAGAACGGTGATTTCATCTGCGACAAGGAAGCATGACAACAAACCGATTCCAAACTGACCGATGTAATTGCCCCTGAATGACGAAATGTCCTCGTTTTTCGAACTAGCACCCACTGTTGAGAGGAGTTGTTCGACCTCTTCCAAGGTGATACCTATTCCGGAATCTCGGATGGAAAACTCCTGTGCGGGCGAGTCAGGGGAGGATACGGCAAAGGGAGAGATGAAGATCTCATGGGAAGCTCCTGCTCCAATAAAAGCCTCGGATGCTGTGATTGCATCCATTGCATTTTGTAATAGCTCGCGGATGTAAACACCGGGTGATGAATACAGGTTTTTGCTCAGGAGCGCGATGACTCCACCCAGGTCAACCTGGAATTTCTTCGTTTGAGTGCTTTTCATGTTCTCCGCACCTCCCATATTCGACGATTCTTACCTCACTTCGAGTGTGTCACTGCCTCCAGACAGTTTTCGTCCATGAATGTGCGTTATCACGACAGGGATCGTACAGAGGTTCGAAACAGAGAGACTAATCACCTGTGGCTAGACGAGAGAGACCTGGGGCCCGCTTACTTTGTCGAGGCGAAGGAAGCATAGATCTTGGGTGATAACAGGAACTTGGAATGCAAGGACAGTTGCATCAATCTTGAGAGCGGTTTCAGTCTAGGCCATCTTCTCCAATGGTGTCTCCAGCAAAACGGATAGAAGCCCAGGCCTCGGCATCCATTTGGTTTTCCAGAATGAGTTCCACCTGCTCAGATGTGAAGGTTGTGGGTCGCGGATCAATGTCTCCAAGATGGCTAATTGCTTGCTCAAGGCTGGGGAGCAGTTGATTAGGGGAGGTGGGAAGCATCGATTCCAATTGTGGAATCACGCCTGGATCGCCGAGGATTTCTAGAGCCTGTAGGACTTTGCGGAAGTCGGGCCACAGGGTGTAGCGCTGGAGATTAGGGAGTAGATCGACGATTGGCTGGATTGAGTCAGTATCGTGCAGGTGGGCGAGGGTGAGGGCTGCCGCTGCTCGGATTCTTGGTTCCCATGCTCTCAGGGTTTCTCGAAGGGCTTGAAGGACTTCGGGGGAATCGTTGTAGACAGCGGCTTTGATTGCTTCTTCTCGTGGTTGGTTCCAGTGGTGCCAGATGGTGCAGTGAATCCAATGTACGAGGATCTCGGTGTCTACGCGTAGCTGTCGTTGAGTTGCTTCTCTCAGCCCGGCGGACAAGTCGCGGGACTGCCTTTGCCAGAACGGTTCGACATTCTTTCGCAGCGCGATGAAATCCAGGACCTCACGGTCAGAAATTCCAGGCATCAACGACATGGGGCCAGTCTATAGAGTGGGTGCGACAAAAAGATGCCATGATGAGCTGCTTTCTGCTCTTACAAGGTAATATGCAACTCATTGCGCGATTCGGGGTATTCCTTCGCTTTGCTCGGTCAACCCATGCCTTGGCCTCGGCAATGTGATGCTCACATTGTCGGCTCTTTGTCGAGATGGCTAACTACCTCTCACTCGAAACTCAGAGAAAGTGAACGTACTGACACTTTGCGTCGTGCGCTCATGGCCTGCGCATCCTGGGAAGGGCCGACAGCTACGAAATTGGAGGCTTGCAGGGCATCGTTGGGTATTGAGCGATCCAGGCAGGAGAGGATGTCCAGATCCAGGAAGGCGGCCATAGTGGAGGCCTATCGATCTGGGCAGGTACGGGTTCGTAAAACGTTGGCACACGCTAGTAGCTATCAGCGGAGGTTCAAGACGTACTGGATTCGGTAGCGCCCTTTGATGCCTAGCTTGGTCAAGCGGGGTTTCAGATAACGTTCGGTCAAACCACGACATAGAGGGTCGAGAATCGGTGAAACCATGAGACCATGGATTGCCTCTTTCGGGATTTCTTGAACTGGCTCGCCGCGCAGTAGGGGGACTGGTAGTCCAAGGCTAGCTGCCAGGCGATTGACATAATGATCACGAAGCTGCTGCACTTCGGCACCGATTAGATCCGCACTGGCCATGATTTCAAGAGACTGCAACGACGCTCGAATTGAGCAGTCAGCAAGAATGGCATCGCGCGGATGGCGATTCCACAGCCGAATCGACATTGGGCTAGCTACGAACTTTGTTTGTTCTCCGGTTTCGACATCGACAGTGATTAGTTGCTCCGAGTGGTCGTACGCTGTGAATGCTTTCCACAACTGCCACTGTGAGCCACTTTTCACGTCCGGCGTTGTTTTACGTTGCACAAGATATGTCTCGCCCCATAGAAGCATGTTTTGTGCCGCATCATTAAGGAACTGGTATTCGTCCGTCTCGGATTCAAACAGGTCATGCAAGAGTTCAATGGCCCGAAGATCAGATTCCTTCAGGGGGTCTGCTTTTTGCCAATCCTGCCTATCGGATTGTCGCTCGACCACCAAGCCGATTGTGCTAGTCCAGCCAGAGACCCAATCGACAGCACGGCGCAACTCTTCGATGAAGTGATAGTACATCCATAGGCGTTGCTGCCAATGTGGCGCGCGAAGGGCGCTGAGCAGCGCGTCGGTGACCTTCGAGTGCGGTGCCCGAAGGGCGTTTCGCAGCGCGTCGGTAGCTTTCCGCCCAACGACCGCTTCCAAGGTAGTAAGGATTTCAGCTTCTGTTTTGGGGGACATGCGGACGGTCTTCGCGTGGGCTGCCCGCATCTGGTCCGGGAACTGATGAGCCAAGCGAAGGAGTAGTCCAGCTGAGTCAATCAGTTCGATACCGTGCTCAGCCATCCACTCGCGGGGAAAGTGTCGGGTGTTTTCGGTCAGCAGAATATCGGCGTGTGCCGATAGTGTTGCTGCAAGAACGTGCCGATCTTTGGCGTCCATCTCCACCTTGTCGACCCTGGCTTGATCCTCAGGTTCCACGACAACGAGGGGGTACTCGATGAAGTTGTTCATTAATGCTTCGAGTCGATCAGTGGCGTCTTTAGACAGACCTACCTTTGCACGTAGAGCACGTGACATCTCGTCGAGTATCTGCTGACTCCAGTGAATCTCGATGACGCCTTCATCTGCGGCATACAGGAAATAGTCGCGCAGGGTACGGGAGTACAAGATGTTTGCGTCAGCAACAATGATTGAGATGGTCAATCGAGCAGACCGATCTCGTTGGAAAACTCTGCAAGCGCTCGTGCCGCTTGGTCGCGGCGAGCCCGCCGGTCACGTTGGTAGTTGCTGAGAGTTTGGGCGGGGATACGATGGTGGGTTCCGACCATGACGTGGGCCAACTCGCCGGAGTCGACGAGCTTCATCAGTGTTGGACGTGATACTCCCAGCATGGCTGCGGCCTCGGTGGTGGTGAAGGTTTCCTTGATTGGCACCACTACTGCACCGGTGGTTAGTTCGGCGTCTAGCAGGGCGAGCACTTTCTCTGCGCTTGTGCGCGGTAAGTCGAGCGTGATACTCACTCGCCCCGTGGAGTGCGCGAGGGCGGCACGGAGTTCTTGTACGTCGTGGGTAAGAACATCGGACATGATTACCTCCAATTGAAGTAACTGAAGCTGAATGAAGTAAGTGTAGCAGATCAGTGCTTGGCTCTGTCGCTCATAAGGTGGTGAGCGTATCTTGCGTCAGCCCGTTCCGGCTGATTCGGGGTGTTCCTTCACTTTGCTCGGTCAACCCATGCCTTGCCCTCGGGCTTCATTTGGGTGGCTAACCGGACTTGAACCGGCGACCCTCAGAACCACAATCTGACGCTCTACCAACTGAGCTATAGCCACCATGACACCACTAGAGTGCCGGAGAAACATTGTACGCGATCGGGATCGTTTCTAAGAAATCACTTGCCGAGTGACTTGCCGGTCGTTATTGATCTGCGTTGTGGATGCCTAAGGCGACTGAGGTTGCGGAGAACGCGCCTGAGTAGTGCGCCGCCAGATGCTTGGCGGCTTCTTTGGGTAAACCGGGGGAGGCCATGAACACTGCCTCGCGGTAGTAACGCAGTTCATTGATGGAGTCTTGGATGTCACCGAGAGCTCGGTGTCCTCCGCGCTTGTCCGGGGCAGCAAAGAAGACGCGGGGATACCACCGCCGTACTAGTTCCTTAATGCTCGACACATCAATGATGCGGTAGTGCAGGTGAGATTCCACCTGGGGCATATTGCGGGCTAAGAATACTCGATCCAGGCTGACGGAGTTTCCGGCTAGGGGAGCCCTACCGGGTTCTGGAACAAATTCACGCAGATAACTCATGATTTGATCCTGGGCCTTAGCTAAGGTTGTGCCGTGATCCAGGGCGTCGAGAAGTCCCGATGAGGAGTGCATATGTGTAACAAACTCACTCATCTGGCGCAGCGCCCTTGTCGGCGGTTTGATGATAACGTCGATTCCGTCCCCGAGGACATTTAAGTCGCCATCCGTTATGAGGACCGCGACCTCTATCAGGGCATCCGCTTCCGGATTCAGCCCTGTCATCTCACAGTCGATCCACACCAAGTTTTCCATCAGTTCCACTCTCACCACAAAGAACCCTAGCCTAATTTTAGATCCTCATAATGGTGCTTATCAAGCTACCTTTTTTCTAATGAGGGTCGCGTCCAATATCCAAGCCAACCAGCACCCGCTACAGCCACAATACCTAAGCTCACTGCAGCGATCCCCAAGGTGAACACAGCAGTGATGGCAGACAGGACCAAGGGGCCTAAGGCAGCACCTGTATCAGAGAGCAGCCTCCAGCCTGAGAGGAACTGTGCCCGCCCAACATCGGGGGAAGCATCAGAGCCCAAAACCATGACGATCCCGGCTCCCAACCCGTTTCCGAAACCCAGAATCGCAGCCACGATGATGACGGCGGTGGTGGAGTGTGCCAGAGAGAGACTGGCTAAGCCCAGACCCAAGATGGTCAAGGTTGGGATCACTGCCCACATACGCCCGAAGCGATCCATGATGTAACCGCCGACGAAGAACAAAGACATGTCGATCCCCATCGACAATGAATAGATCAAAGAAATATGAGAAGGATCGATCCCCAGTGACTCACACCACAGCGGCACAATTGTCTGGCGTGCGGAGCGTACTAACATCACGATGAGGACCCCGACCCCCGCAGTAGCTAGGACCCGGATGTGTGCCCGCAGCACCGTAAACAACTTGGGTCCGCCCTCGGGGCCAGTACGGCGTGACTTCACATCCGCAGGTAGATCAGGCATAAGCATCGTCACGCCAGCGGCGAATAAACACATGATCGCTGCAAATCCGTACGCCGCCGACAGGTTCCAAGTTGCAATAATCCCTGCACCGAAAAGCGGACCCAGAAAACCGCCCACCCGGAAAACCCCGCCAAGACTCGACAGGGCACGAGCGCGGAAGTTCGCAGGCACTGACTCGGTGACAAAACTCTGACGAGCCAAGCCGAAAACAGCACCTGACAAGCCAATAGCAAAAACAGCCAGCGCCAGTCCAAACAAGGAAGTAGAGAAGAATGCGAAACACAGCCAGGCAGCATCCCACAGACAAGCAATAGCGATGGCCCTCTTCTCGCCCAGCTTGACGCAGACCCAACTGGCTGGCAAGTCTCCAATGATATGCCCAATTCCGATCAAACCGGTGATCAACGCAGACAGCGCAATCGAAGCTCCCAGTTCGCGTGCAGACAGAGCAACCAACGGCATGATGGTCCCGTACCCAATCGAGGACAGAAAGGTAGGGCCGTACGCTGAAACAATAAAGCGTGGCCAGTGAATATCTGCAGTTGGTTCTGACATCGTCATATCACTCTAGCCCCTTCATAGAACCAGCGCTGTTTCGTCGATAATCGGGTGGGGCACTACACTAGTCAAGGCTGGCCCCAATAGCTCAGCTGGATAGAGCAACAGACTTCTAATCTGTCGGTCGGAGGTTCGAATCCTCCTTGGGGCGCCGTGTGACGGTGTCGTTCGCTGGTTGCCGACGTGATGGCCGACGCACCCAGCCTCGACCTGCAACAACTCAGAGAGCTGCTCGCGCCCCTAGCCGTCTGGAACGCATCCGTCACGGAAGTGTCGTAGGCGGTAAGTAGTGTGGAACCCGACCAATAAGCGACAACGTCGGTGGAGTTCATTAGGATTGGTTCATGCCCAGTCCGAGCGGCCCGCTTGAGCGCGACACGATCGAGGAGTCGATCCTTCCTGTCGTGCGCGCTTCTGGGTGGACGGGTGACCAGATCGTCCGAGAGTATCCGCTGAAGGCTCAGCGTGTTATGTCGCTGGGCGGTGTCACCCGCAACATCGGTGACGGTTTCGCCGACCTCGTGTTTGAAGCCACACCAGGCACTCCGGTCGCTGTGGTCGAGGCGAAACGGAAGTACCGTTCAGCAGCCGACGCGATCCAGCAAGCGATCCGGTATGCGCAGCAGCTCGACGTGCCCCTCGCGTACGGTACGAATGGGCATGAGATCATCGAACGCAACCTGCGTACGGGAACCGAGCGGCGTGTGAGTCAGTTCGCTTCGCCGGCGTCGGCCTGGTCGGAGTACTGCACGGCTCAAGACTTGGACGACAGCGGCGCTCAACTCATCGGGGAACCTTTCAACCGGCAACGCCGCACTGTCTCGGGTGATATTGTCGTACCGCGCTATTACCAGGTCATTGCGATCAACCGAGTACTTGCGGCAATCGCTCAGGGGCAGCAGCGAGTGCTGTTGCTAATGGCGACGGGCACTGGCAAGACGTTCACGGCGATGCAGATCGTCGCCAAACTGAGAACCTACGAACAGGCCACGCACCCCGACCGAAACTATCGTGCGCTTTATCTAGCCGACAGAGACCAGTTGCTGACCCAGCCGATGCAGAAGGACTTTAGCCCCGCGTTCGGCGGTGATGTGCTTCAGCGTGTTAAGGGCAAGGTTGACACCAGTCGCGAGATCTACTTTGCGTCCTACCAAGCGCTGACAGGCGGCAACCCGGACCGCCCGACCGACACAACCCAGACTCTGTTCGAGGGGTTTAGGCCCGACTTCTTTGACCTGGTGATTGTGGACGAGTGCCACCGGGGCAGCGCAGATGAAAACTCTGCCTGGCGGGCGGTTTTGGACTACTTCTCATCGGCCGTGCAACTAGGTTTGACGGCCACACCGCGTGACGACACTGTGCAGTCGTACGAGTACTTCGGCAACCCAGTGTTCAAGTACTCTCTCAAGGACGGGATCGCTGACGGCTATCTGGCTCCCTACCGGGTGCGCCGCGTCATTCTCAGCCCTGACGCCGAGGGCTGGGAGCCAGGCGTGGGCGAGATTGACCGCTATGGCAAAGCGATCCCGGAAGGCACCTACTCCACCCGGGATTTCGAGCGTGTCGTATCGCTGTTGGCTCGCACGCGGTTGGCTGCCCATCACCTGTCCGTGATTCTGCGCCGTGACCCTACCGCCCGCGCCATCGTCTTCTGCGTCGACACCGAGCACGCCAATGATATGCGGCAGGCGTTGATCGCCGAGAACCCCGATCTGGTGGCCGATGATCCTGAGTGGGTGGTCCGCATCGTAGGTATTGAAGAGGAGCGAGAGCGGCTGCTGGGCGACTTCACCGACCCCGAGAACGACAGTCCAGTGGTGGCCACTACGTCGCGGTTGCTGTCAACTGGCGTCGACGTCGAAGACTTGAAGTATGTGGTGATCTTCCGCCCGGTCGGCTCGGCCATCGAGTTCAAGCAGATCATCGGACGAGGCACCCGTCTGTACCCCGGCAAGAATAAGACCAGCTTCGAGATCATCGACTACGTTGGCGCGACCAGCCACTTCGCCGACCCAGACTTCGATGGCTACCCCGTTGACAAGACCATCATCGAGGAAGTCGACGATACCGGCGAGGTTGTCACCACCAATGAGGGTGGCAATGTGACGGGTACGGAAGATGAGCCGATGGTCAACGAACCAGAGCCACCGTTCACACCGACCAACCCTCCGGCAGGACCAGGGATCTCCGATTCTTCACCACCGCCTGGACGCAACAAGTACTACGTCGACGACGGGGATTTCGAAATCACTGAACCCGATGCAGTACAGGTGCCAAGCCTGATCGACGGGCATCTTGTCCTTACCGAGTACGGCCAGTTCATCAAGTCCAGAGTCCACGCCGTTGCAGACAACGCCGATGCCCTGGAGAGTGCTTGGTCGCGCCCCCAGTCCCGCTCCGAAGTTCTAGATGCCTTGATACGTGACGGTTTGGATGTCGCAGACTTGGTTGATGACGTGGCTCGGCAAACCGGTGTGTCAGACATCGACCCTCTGGACGCACTGTTCCATCTGGCCTGGAACATGCCCATACGTACCCGCGCGGAGCGAGTCCGCCGTGTAAGAGAGGCTCACTCTGACGAGATCGAAGCCATGTCGGATCGCGCTAGGGCTGTACTCAACGGTCTACTGCAACGTTACGAAGCCCACGGGGTGGCCGATCTGGAAAACGCTGAGGTGTACAAACTCGACCCACTGAACCGACTCGGCACCCCGGTAGAGCTAGCCAAGCAGGTCGGCGGAGCCGATGCACTCCGAACTCAGCTTGAACTCGTGCAGGAATGGCTCTATGCGTGAGACCTCCACCAATACTTTAGTTTTGCGTTGTGCATTTGTATCTAACTAAAGTAACCGTTTAGGTCACTCTGTGATATGATCGCATTGTGATCCGAAACCGGCAAGACCTTCGCCGCCAACTAGAGGCGCTGGCCTTCAACCAAGCGGGCTACTTCACGGCTGCCCAAGCGCTTGATGTCGGTTACACCTATCAGGCTCAGAGGTATCACGCAACGACCGGCAACTGGGTGCGGGTCGATCGAGGACTGTTCCGACTGCCTCACTGGCCCTCTGCGCCAGAGGATGAGTACGTGCGCTGGACTCTCTGGAGCCGAAGCCTCGGGGTGCTCTCCCATGAATCAGCTCTGCGCATCTATGACCTGTCCGATGTGGACCCGCCGAAGATTCATCTCACAGTTCCTCCGTCTTTCAGAGCCAAAGACCCAATGGTGATCACATATCCTCAAGAGCTACCGGAAGAAGACATAGAACAACGCCAAGCATGGCAAGTCACGACACCGCTGCGCACTCTCGCAGATGTCAGTGGCTCTGACCTAAGCCAAGAGCACGTCAATCAAGCAGTCCGTGAGGCACTAGACCGAGGACTAGCGACAAGGGGTGCCATTCTTCGGCGCAGTGACGTTCTCACGGATCGCGCCGCCCTCAGGCTTGAACGGGCACTAGCAACTGCGACGGAGAACCATGGCAACCTCTGAAGAAGCTCGTGTACTAAACCAGCGCATCAATGCCGCCGCCAGGAACGGTGGAGTGTCGGTGCAAAGATTCAGAAACCGAATCGCCTTTCAAAGAATGCTCGCCCGTCTTGCTGTAGATCCCTCATGGGTACTCAAGGGCGGCTTCAGCCTGGAGATGCGCCTCGGGTTGGCCGCTCGCGCCACCAAAGACCTTGACCTATGGCGGCTAAGCTCCGCTACCTCGGACCCTCTCGAAATCCAAGACATGCTCCAAGACGCCCTCGACCGCGACATGATGGATGGCTTCACCTTCCAGGTCGGTCTACCGAGCCACGTGGACATCCAAGACGCGGAGCCCTCCACCTGGCGGGTCAATGTGAAGACGCAGTTTCATAGATCACTCTTTGCTAGCACCCGCATTGACATCGTGACGACGGACACTGTTGACAACGACGAGACCGAGCCTCTGACAGTGGAACCAGCCCTATCCGATGTCGGTGTCCCTTTCATGATCCGGGCGATCAATCTTGACCGTCACGCCGCAGAAAAATATCACGCCTGTGTTCGTGTCTACGCGAACGATCGCCCATCGACGAGAGTCAAAGACTTGGTCGATCTGGTTCTGCTCATTGAAGGCGATTGGCTCCATAAGCCACAGCTTGGCGCGGCTCTAGTGCGGGTTTTCCAGGAACGCAACAATGCCGAACCGCCATCAAAGCTGCCTGACCAGCCGCCGCAAGATTGGCAAACTACCTACCGCAAAGAAGCCGCTGATACTGGCGTGACCGTTTCTGATGCCCTAGAAGCTTGGGCGCTGGTTTCCCACTACTACCTGAGCGCACTGGAAGAGAAAGACTAACTATGACAAACCCAGACAATGCAGCGACCCAGGCGAGGCTTCAGTCAGTAATCAAGGAGTCCCGCAACATCATGCGCAAGGACGCCGGGCTGAACGGTGAACTCGACCGATTGCCGCAACTGGCGTGGCTGCTATTCCTCAAAGCCTTCGACGACCTCGAAGAAGAACGCGCCATCATGGATGCCGACTACACCCCAGCCTTACCTGACACGTACCGCTGGCGGACTTGGGTTACCGGTTCTGACCGCACTGGCGAGGCTCTGCTCACCTTCGTCAATACAAACCTTATACCAGCCCTTCGCGGCCTGAAAGGCACGGGGAAGGCTGGGGATACCCGTGATACCTTGGCGCGTGTCTTCTCAGACGTGACCAACCGCATGCTGTCCGGACACCTACTACGCTCACTAGTCAACCAACTCGACAAGATCAGCTTCTCGTCGTCCAGCGATGTACACGCGATGGCCGTGTTCTACGAGTCCATGCTGCGTGAAATGCGCGACGCCGCTGGCGACTCCGGCGAGTTCTACACCCCACGCCCACTCATCCGATTCATTGTCGAGCAGGTCGACCCGCAGCCCGGCGAGGCCATCATGGACCCAGCCTGCGGCACCGGTGGGTTCCTCGTTGAGGCGTTCGCTCACGCTACCCGCAGCGCGTCCGTCGCCCAGCGCCGCCAGACCGAGGCGAAGCTGCGCGGTGTTGAGAAAAAACCCATGCCGTTCCTGCTGTGCGAGATGAACATGCTGCTGCACGGCATCGACCGCCCCAACATCGTCCAGGATAACTCACTGAACTACCCGCTGGCTGACGTGAAGAGAGACACAGTCGACGTCATCGTCACCAACCCGCCCTTTGGCGGTGAAGAAGAATCCCTCGTCGTGGGCAACTTCCCCGTCCAGTACCGCACCGCCGAAACCGCCTGGCTCTTCCTGCAATCAGTGATGGCCCGCATCTCCGGCAGCCGTTCCGGGCGCTGTGGCATCGTCGTGCCCAACTCGGTGCTGTTCGACACCGGCGTGGGCGGACGCATCAAAGAAGACCTGATGAAGCGGTTCAATCTGCACACCGTCGTCCGCCTACCCAACGGCGTATTCGCCCCGTACACGATCATCCCCAGCAACGTGTTGTTCTTCGAACGCGGCAAGCAGGGCCCGGTCTGGTTCTACGAGATCACCGCGCCCGAGGGACGTAAGAACTACACCAAGACCAAGCCGATGCGCTACGAAGAGTTCGCCGACTGCCAAGCCTGGTGGGGGGGACGCGAGCGAGCCGGACGCAAGGAAGACGCGCACGCCTGGAAAGTACCATTCGAGGACATCCAAGCCAGTGGCTACAACCTCGACCGGCATAACCCCAACCGAGAAACGGCACTGGAGGAGCGCTCACCCAAAGAGTTGATTGCCGAACTCATCGCCACCGAGCGCGAACTGCTCGGGCTGTACGAGCAGTTGCAGCGCGAGATTGAGGAGTTCAAGCTGTGAAAGTTGAATGGAAGCCGTTTGGTGGGCTCTGCACCTTGGGCAGGACCCCTATCGACATTATTCCCGAGGCTACTTACCTGAAAGCAGGCGTACGCAGCTTCGGCAAGGGCATCTTCGATTATGAGCCGATGCCTGGAGCTGAGATAGGGAAACTCCGCTTTCATCCTCTCGAAGCAAATCGGCTCGTCTTCAGCAACATCAAAGCATGGGAAGGCGCGGTGGCCGTCACCGGAAACGATGAGGAAGGTCGCGTCGTCTCCAACCGCTTCCTCACATACCGCGCCAGCGACGAAGTGGTGCTCCGATATCTGTTGCATTGGTTCCTATCCACCCATGGAAACGCCACTCTTCAGATGGCATCGCCGGGTTCAGCAGACCGCAACCGCACGCTCTCCATCAACGCTCTCGAACGCATTCTTGTCCCCATCCCCAGCCGCCCCGACCAAGACCGCATCGCAGCCCACCTTGACTCCCTTGGGATTGCGGCGCATGTAGCGCCAACCACGAACCTGGATGCAGCCATCGAACGTCTGATCCTTGAAGCCGCCAGCGACGCACCGCGTGTTCGCTTGAGTAGCATTCTGG
>WQYJ01000032.1 GCA_009781325.1 Propionibacteriaceae bacterium
CCAGCCCTCGGGGTTGAGCGGTTAGGCAGCTACATACCCATGAGCTCCCTTCCGAAGACACTGAATAATCTTCCTGTCCTTGGTGTCGCTGAAGACAGCCTGAAACCCATCGGCTTTCGCCCAGATGGAACCTTCATTGTTGCCGGAATGCCAGGCTCTGGTCGTACGACAGCCCTGCGTTATCTGGCTCATGCCCTGCATCGATGGAATCCGAGGATACCGAAGTATTACATCGGGCCCTCCAGATCAGTGCTTCATACAGAAGGAATCTGGGCCGACTCAGCGAAGACAGAAGAAGAAATCTCCAAGCTTGCCGCTGATATTCAGCCGGTATTCGACCTCGTCACCGGGGATCAACCCGGAGGGATTCTGTTTATCGAGTCACTGTCTGAGTTCATTGGTTCAAACGTGGAGCAGGCGATTGTCGCCCTCATCCGCGCAGGAAGACGCAACGGCCACTTCATCATCGGTGAAGCAGAATCCGCCGGATGGGCTTCAGCATGGCCTATCGTCTCCGAGATTCGCAATGGGCGGCGCGGCTTTATCCTGCAGCCCGATCAAGGTGACGGCGACCTGTTCCGTGTTGACTTCCCTCGCATGAAAAGAGCCGACTATCCTCTTGGGCGCGGGATCATGGTTGATGCTGGAAAGTTCCAGGTTGTTCAGCTTCCCGTTCCGGAGTAACCCATCTAGCCGTCATCTTCAATGTCGCCGGGATGTTCAAGCAACTCGAGATCGTCAACAGTGACGAACCCCGAGGACACCGCCCATTCAACCAGACGTGATCTCCGCCCTGAGGCGTGCTGACGCAGCCCACCTCTCATCCCTTCGACGCCCATCTTGTCGAGCTTCATGCAGATATTGTCGATCTTCTTCTCGAGGCGTTTCACTGTCCAGCCGATGCGGTCTGCGGCTTCTGAGTTGGATGGGACGTGGATCATGCCGAATCCCTCCCTGCGCAGCATTGGTTCAGCTAGTGCGGTGACAGCAAGCCGCTGTGCGGGTGTCCAATCAATATCGGCAACGGTGGCACCAGTGTCAGTGAGGTATTCCGGAGATGCATCACGCCACATCGGGATTTCGTTCTGGAATTGGAGATGATAAGTACACGGCCCTGCGGTGAACACCACATCGACTTCTCCGAAGACCAGGGGCAACCTCGATGATGGCCCCAACCATGCCTGCAGGTTTGTCTGCCGATCGAAGACCGTGGCGGCAGTTGTTCCCCCGACATTGCACAGCCACCACAAGTCGTACTCGTGGATGAGTCGTAAGAACCGCCGATGGAGATAGGGGTTAGCATCCAAGGAAAAGTCAGCTTCGCGCCCAATATCGAACACCTCCCCCGGCCGGATGACGTGGGAGCGCCCCTCATATTCGACGTGGAGGGCAGGCCCCAGATCTACATCGACACTCTTCGAATTATTCATGCTAGACCACCTCACAAGCTTGTTCTAGCTCCGAGCCGCTCCCGTTTCGGATCACTCGGACTTTTATACACATGATCTTGGTTGATTCTGGAATGGGAACAGTCACCGTGGTCACCGATGTCGTATGGGTCTCACCCGGCGGGTCCACGGTGTACTGGTATTTGTCACCCTCGTGGGGGTCAGGATTTGTCCAGGTAAAGACAATCACCGACTCTTCGAGGTTCACCTCACCGCTGATCTCTGTCGGAGACAGCGGAATGTCGATATCCCCCTGAGGGGTCTGTTTGGATGCAGAGGTGGGAGGAGACGGTGTGGGCTCATAGTTGCCTTCTGGATCCCGGACATAGATCACCACCACGACCAACACAACAATGGCCACGATGATTCCTAGGATCAGAAATGTCTTCCATAGCGGTGCTGACTTGTCTTTCGGCGGCTGTACGGAGGTGTCTACATCGGTGGTGTCTTCCATCGGGGTTAAGGCCAGAGGACGAACCTGAGTTGGTGCAAGGACCACCTCATCATAGGCACCTGGCTGAATCTGCGGTGCTGGGCGGTCGAAGATCCCCAGTGATTCGTGTGTCTGTACGGAGTCGCTGATGATAGGAAGAGATGGGTTAATCATCTTCAGAGGACGCAGTTCAGTCCCCCCGGCGTCCCCATCCTCATCCTCGATCCTCTGGGAGCCTGAGTCCTCCAGAATATCCATCTGTGTCGGCGGAAGGTCGAGTTCGGCTTCCACCTGACGAAGAGCCATACCGAAGGCCCGCATGGACGGATATCGTGCCGTAGGCAATTTCGCCATCGCAGTGGACAAAATCTGATCCAAGGAATCGGGTGTGTCTACTCTGCCCAGAGGACGATAGGGTTCGTGGCGAATCCGGTCAATCATGGCATGGGCTTTATTGTCACCGCCGAGGACCTCGAAGGGTGCGCGCCCGGTCAGAAGAGCATAGATCGTTGCAGCCAAACTCCAGATGTCGGATTGCCGTGTCGGAACTGGGTTCTTGTCGAAAGCTTCCGGTGGTGACCACGGGATTGACATGCCCTGGGCTTTTCCTTCAGCGGCTTCAGCATTGGTCATCGCAATGCCAAAGTCCCCCAGCACCGGCCTACCCCACCGATCCATCAAGATATTGGCTGGTTTCACGTCCCGGTGAAGGATTCCTTGCGTACCGCCGCCAGGGATCTCATAGCAGTGTGCTGACTCCAGGGCACCTGCCAGTTGGATTCCGATCTTCAGAACATTGGTCAGTGACCATTGGGTTTTCCGCAGGCCTTGAGCTAGAGCTGCTCCGGGATAGTACTCCATGACCAAGTACGGCCGCCCGTCGACTGCAACACCGGAGGAGAAGACAGTGATGATGTTTTGATGCCCGGACAGCCCCGCCATGGCATCGGCTTCTTTATTGAGCCGGGCGGCTGATTCAGAACCAGCCATATCCGCATGCAGGACCTTGACGGCAACCTCACGGCGAGGAGTGATCTGGGAATAGAGGAAGACATCAGCGAACCCGCCGCGGCCAAGCTCACGAATGAAGGTAAAACCAGGAATCTCTGGGGGGGTCGCAGATGCGGCTTCGCTCATACCAGCTCCTCAATGGTCATGGTTAGGTCCTTGGAAAGGAAAAACACATCACCATTTCGGGCTAGTTCTTGTTGTCCGTCGGTCAGCCGACGATCCGGCTTGCCTTTTCTTCTCAGGATTGTGCCGTTTCTCCCCAAACTGGTCACCATCACCGACCAGTCTTCAAGATCAACGCGCAGATGGGTTCCCGAAATATGGGAATCATCGACAGTAATCAGTGCCGGAATATCCGCATTGGAGAAACGGGCGGCTTCCGGGCGGCGTCCAATCACCATCGGTTGGTCGATGGAGCGTACCTCACCATTAGGCAGGCGTACGCGTCCCAGGACCGGTCTTGGGATCTGAACAGCATCGCCTTCAAGTGTTGCATCACAGGTTCGGCAGTACATCAGCCTGGTGGAATTCGGTGTCCCGCACCCAACGCATATACGCGCGGAGACCATAGTTACCGCGGAGGATGGCGAGGGAGCTGGCTGTGCTGCCATAGGTGAGGCTGGCGGCCCCTGCGGTGCCGCAGATGGATCGGAGGGCGGCTGCGGGCCAGTCAGGGCAAAGAAAGCAGCGGCTGCAAGATCCTTGGGCTCCTCGGAGGCTGGCTCAGAAACTGCTGGCCCCGGAACCGACATCACTGTCATTCCATCATGATCATCGAGATCTTCTGGGGATTGCTCGGGCTGGCTGACCTGTTGGATGGCTCTATGAGGGACTGTAGATCCATCAGCCTGCGATGAATCGGGTGCCCCGGGCTCTTCAAAGAAGGAACGGTACAAGGTGGTGTGATGAGGATCATCCTCATCATCTGCTGATTGACCATCATCGCCGGGAAGTACCCCATAGGCGGCTACCTGGCCAAGTCCTGGCGATGAATCAGCTTGCACCGCTTCCGGCTCTGCTTGAGACGAATTGTCTGCCTGCATGTCGTCCGGCATGAGCGTCACGTGGTCATCACGCGGCGCGAGGTTCTCCTCGGCAGGGGTTTGCGGCTCATCGACCGGTGCGCGAGCGTTGGCACCGGCCGGTACGGCTGGAGGCGGTACGACTGCTTGAGCAGGCGGTGACGGCACTGCTGGCGGTGTTGCTGGTTTGACTACACTGGCTGCAGCCATATCCGCACTCGGAATCGTCGGCGGGCCTGCCATCTCAATCACAGAGACCCGAGCCACACCCTCGTATAGCGGCCAGTAGAAGGCATCCTCAGCTTGAGAGTTCGTCACCAGCGTCAATCCCTGGGGATCAACGATGATTTCTTCTCTCCAGGTCGTGATCTTGGAGCCATCGATACGCACCGGGCCGGATGGTGTTTTTACCTCGACGTAGAGATCCCCGCGCACAGCGACATGGACCGACGAGTCCTCAAACAACGCCAAGGCAAAAGAAGGCGCCAATGTCAGCGACACCCCAGAGTCATTAACGATCCTCTGCATGATCTGCGGGAAATTCTCCCCTTGTTTCAACCCTGCCCACAGTGACACTGCCAGTTCATGCGAGGTCTGCGGCGGCAGGGCAACGCAACCGGCACTGCAAATAATCCCGAACCATTGTCCAGGCAAATACCTCATCACTACCTCCTTGCGGGACTAATCCCACACTCCTTTTCCCCACTGAAGATCCTCAATTGTCTCTTCCTCTGGAGGATGTGCTGCTTTCTTTACATCAACGATGATGACCGAAATATTATCTCGCCCACCTGCTGTCATGGCTGCTGCGACCAACTCATCTACCACTTGCTGAGCCGGAATTGGCTGGGTCACTATGTGTGCAACAAGGGCATCATCGAGCTCGCTGGTCAACCCATCTGAACATATCATCCAACGCTGATCACCTTCAACCGGTATCATCCAGTATTCAGGATCTTCAACAGTGCGTGCACCAAGAACTCGGGTAATCACGTTCCGGCGAGGGTAATCCCGCAGAGCCGAGGAAGCCATCTTCCCAGCATCAATCAATTCCTGTGCCTCCGAGTGGTCAACAGACACCTGCTCTAGTTTTCCGTTCACCACACGATAGGTACGCGAGTCTCCCAGGTTGACCACTAGCCAGTACGGCCACCCGTTTTGCTCAACAAAGACCATTCCAGAGATCGTGGTTCCTGCTGCTCGGCGCTTGCTGGCTATCTTCATAGCATTGATCTGATGACGCCCGCGCGCTAAAGCATCCCTGACATCTTCAACGCTGGGGCGGCTGCCCAGTTTCTTGAGCTCTTCGACAGCAACCGTACTGGCACGCTGTCCATCATCGTGCCCGCCCATCCCATCAGCAACAATGAACATCGGCGGTTGGACCAAAATGGTGTCCTCATTCAGCTTTCGGTGCGGTCCTGTCTCCGTACAGAAGCCCACAGTGAGTTCTAAATGATCGCAGAGTCTCATACCTGGGACACTTTCTCCACAGAGATTCTCCGGCGCCCCAGCATCAGTGAATCTCCGACACGAACCCGTACGACTTCGTCAGGAGTCAGCGCCAAATGCTGAAGACCATCTCTCGATATCGCTGATCCATTGGTGGATCCTCGGTCTTTAACCCAGAAGCCTTCCTTATCGAAACCGAACTCCATGTGAACCTTGGAGATTGACCTTTCAGGGTCATTGATAGCAACACAGGTGATGGATGGATCCTTCGATGCGGGGTTTCGCCCCAGAAGTCCAGCTCCGGAAATACTGACCCGCTGGCCTTGATCGGTCACTAAGTCAACCCCCTGACAGGCTTCTTCTGTCTCCAGAGAGCGGTCATCCCAACCTTGTGGGGCTAGTGTTGTATACCCGAGCTCCGAATCCACAGGCGCGCCCACACCTGGTACGTCGAAGGACGGCCATGAGGAGGGCGGCAGCGTCGGTAAGGATTCACCAGTCATTTCTTCTTGTCCGGCGTCAACGAACTGCTGTGTCCTAGTTCCTGGGACCTCAGAGATGATGAAACCGGAGGGACTGGATATCGACCGTCCGCAGGATTCACATGCACCGTTAGCGACGTGGGCCGCACAATGTGGACAGACAGGACTCATGATCCCTCCTGAACTAAGACGGTTGGCGCTCGAAGCCGGATGAGCGATGTCAATGAAACCTTAGACCGGAAGCGTTGAACTGGGGTCAGACTAGCACCCAAACCATGGGAAACCTTACCTACGACAGTCCAAAAAGCCTGGGCTTCTTCGGCTGTGGGCGGAACCAGAGCGAATGTGCCCTGATCAGCCATAGATGCCAGATCTGTCACTGCAGTGACGTGGAAGGTGTCGCACAGAACGGCTGCGGTTTCACGCCGGGTTGCACTGCCGGGGAAGACCGTACCCTGATCTGCAGCCTGGTCTAGGATCTCCTGCCATCCCAAAGCTACACGCTGGGAGAGATTCGGCACTGCTCGGCGCCGAGAACGCCTGGCTGCCTTCAGCCACATGATGAGGATGATCGGGCCTGCGATGAGAATCAATGGAACTGTGACTAGGGCAGCGATTGTGAAGATGAAACCCCAATCAGTTGCCTTCTCGTTGGTGTCTTTGTTCTTATCGGGATCGAGATCCGGATCACCTTGGGACGAGCCTTCATCTGCTGACGACAGCGGCGGCGGCGGCTGAAGAACCTGGGGCTTCGGCTTAGACCTTGACTTCGGTGTCTCATCTTCAGGTTGGTTATTTTTGTCGGGCGTGGGGAAGAAAGCGACCCATCCAAGTCCATCGAAAGGCACTTCCACCCACGCGTGAGCATCCATGCCCTTGACTGTCCAGGTGGAACCATCCATGACCGAGTCAGAATCTGCCCAAAAGCCCATCACCACCCGTGCTGGAATCCCGATCTTGGACAGCATCAGTGCGGCAGCGACTGCGTACTGTTCGTCATCTCCAACCATGTGGGTTGGCCGTGCCAGAAGCTGGGCAATCCTGTAGGAGGAATGACCGGGCAGTGATGCTGCCTCCTCTTCCAGTCCGTGAGAGTAGTAACCGGTCGTGTGGAGCCTGTCCACGATCCCATGAATCTGATCGAGAGTGGTTCCATCGCTTCCTGCCCACTCAACTGCCAAACCACCCACAGCTTCAGGAACCCAGGAAGGTTCCGGCATCCGTACGGTGGTGACCGGAGTCGTCGCGGATGGCTCACCGGACAGCGGCTCGGTCTTGAGCGTGTACGAACTGCCTTCACCGAGTCCAGCAGTGTTGATCATGGCATCGGAGAGCGGGTTGTAGTAGAGCGACTCTGTTAGTGTTTCTGCTCGTTCTCCGCTGAATTCCACCTTGCGGTTCTGGCTCAGAGACGGAACCCACACACCGGCATAGCCTTCCACCGAGACTGTGATCTCAATCATGTCGTCTTCACTGGTTGGAGTACGGCTGATGAGCGCAGGGCCGACACGATCATAGCGGGATACCCCCGAGGCCTGCCCAACGTTGTAGACCATGCCATCAAAGGTGTCCATCACAGCAAGACGCAACCGATAGCTCCTCTGCCAGTCATCAATGGTGAAAAGCACTGTGTCGGACAGCGTATCGACGAGTTCCCGATAGGACACCAGCGGGGACGCGTACGGCTGTAAGTCCAGAGGAGGGGTCAGTTCACGGCGCAGGACGACTCGGTCAGGTCCGTTGTAGAGCATGGGGCCGACCAAGCTGACCGTCAGGATGGCGATCCCCAGCGGAATAGCAGCTTTCAACAACCAGGATCCGCCAGCCAAGGACACTGTGGTTCCTTGGGCTGAGACTGAACCTGCTTTGAGATGGTTCCTCCAGACGATCCAGGACAGGCTCACCGCGGTGAGGATGATGCCTTGGACTGTTGGCTGGAATGGGGTGGAGGTTCCTAGGAGGATCACCAAAATGGTCATCACTGCAATAGGAATCAGGGCAATCTGAGGATGGGCAGCCCGCCAGGCCGCTGATAGGGCTGTGACTGCTGTGAGCAAACCAAGGATGAAGGGCACCAGCATGAAGGGAAAGAAGCTTGCCACTGGTGTGGATGCCGTCACGAATTGTTTCCACACACCAACTGAGCCGAAAACCATCGCTTTGAGGCAGGTGATCGTGGGGATGAATCCCATGGTTGCGCGATTCCATAGTGCTGCGACCGTACCGAAGAGGAAGTATCCTCCCACTGTTGCTGTGGCAAGGATCCAGGTCGCCCAGCGACGCCAGGCACCAAACCAGGCGATCACCATGCCCAGACCGACACCGATCAATGCTGGGCGAATGAACGATGCCTCACCGAAAACAGGCCACAGTCCAGCTAACCCAGTCAAGAGCAGTACGAGCATGACACCGGCATCGATGCCGCCATTGCGTGTCATATTTCGTGTCTTGTTTTTTCTTGGCGCCATCTCAGACCTCCAGGGACCTTAGCACCCGAGGAAGATCCTCGAGTTTTCCGATGGTCAGTACCGGTGAGGAACCGATCGCACTTCGCCCTAGAGCTGCCCCGACTTCGCATCGAAGCGACACGGTCATCACATCGACTCCGAACCTGATCATTGACCCATGGAGACGGGCGGGTGGAACAGGGGTGCCAGAAATCATGATTGCCACTGAGACATCCGGGACTTCACCCGAGGCTTCCAGTGCAACCATTTCGATCGGGAGAGTACGCGCCGCAAGCTCAAGGCGTGAGAAGTCGTCCAGCATCCGCATCGCACTGAGGGTGTTGAGTTGGTGACCTGGTACGGCGATGGTGAGGTCGCGCTCTTGGATGATCGCCTGCTGCCCCAGAGAGGCAGCAGCGCTGACGGCTAACTCGAAGTCTTCTTCGCTGGCGTAGTCCTCCAGCTTGCAGGACAGACACACGACCAGATGTGACCGCCGAGTCTCCTCGAACTGGCGAACAACTAACTTGCCGATTCTTGCTGAAGTCTTCCAGTGCACATGGCGCAGATCATCTCCGACAACATAGTCACGCAGAGCATGGAAGGCGATGTCTGAGGATGACAAGGTGTCGGTGGGACGGCCTTCGAGGTCTTTGATCAGACCGGCGGAGGAATCGGCCAACGAGACAGTCTTGGGATGGATGAACAGTTCCTGAACTTCGGTCCATATTTGATCACGGCGCAGCAGCCCCAGGCCGTCCCCGCGGGAGGAGGATACTGGTCCGAGATTGACCACTCCACGACGGGAGGTATCTACCTGGAAGGGCTCATAGAAGGATTCGTGGCCAGCGAGGCGACCAACATCAAAGACCTGAACCATTTTGCCGACCGGCAGATGGAAAGCGGCTGGTAGCAGGCGGCGATCTGAGGTGTTGCGGACGGTGAGTCCTCCGAAAGCGTCATCATCGACGCGCACTCTCAGCCTGGTCATATCGACCTCAACCTCATAAGCAAACCTGCCCAGAACGAAGTAGACCGCGCTCACTTGCGCCACGGCGAGGAAGAGAGCAGCGACCATGAGTTCATGCCACTTAAAGGCAACTCCAATCAAGCAAGCTGCCGCCGCAACCGCTAAGGCACCCCATCCCAACGGACGTACAACCGCAAGAACCTTGCCTGCCTTGGCCAATACTGGGCCCAAGAATGGACGCGCCTTGGCCCAGATGGGCTGGAGGCGTACCTTCACCGGACGCAGCACACCCTTGACCGCGCTCAAGCCAGACCTGGTCACAGCCGTGACAAACGCTGCCGGGGTTCGGCTTCGCTTCGGTGCAACCGTCTCGGCGGATCGCTTGGGAGCAGTGACAGTTTTCATCAGCCCATTCCAATGGCGGGTACGGGTACTTCGTTGAGGACGCGCTCAATGATGGAGGCGGCAGTCGTACCCGAGAACTCGGCTTCAGGGTCAATGATGAGCCTGTGGGTCCACACCGGCAGTGCGAGTTCCTTAACATCATCACAGGTGACATAGGCCCTCGCTGCTGCGGCAGCCCAGACCTTCGCCGTACGAGTCATCGCTAAGGCGCCGCGAACAGACACCCCGATTCGGGTTTCCTTGGTCTCGCGGGTTTCCTGTGCCAGGGCCGCGATGTAATCCAGAACAGAATCAGCGACATGGACGGTCGTGCCAAGATCAGCCATCTCCGCCACCTTCTCAGCAGGGATGATGGCATTGACTAAGGCAGCCCTGTTCTTGACGGCTGCTCCGGAGAGAATCTCCACGGTGGAGCCTCGATCCGGGTAGCCGATAGAGGTCTTCATCAGGAAGCGGTCGAGTTGGGCTTCCGGAAGACGATAGGTGCCTGCTTGCTCAATGGGGTTCTGGGTGGCGATGACCATGAATGGGCGCCCGACTTTGCGGGTGACACCATCGACGGTGACCTGACCTTCTTCCATAACCTCCAGCAGGGCTGATTGGGTCTTCGGCGAAGCTCGGTTAATCTCATCAGCGAGGACGATGTTGGCAAAGACCGGGCCGGGACGGAACTCGAAGTCACCTCGGCGCTGATCATAGACCGTGACACCAGTCACATCGGTGGGCAGCAGGTCCGGGGTGAACTGGATCCTTTTGTTCGTCCCCGCCACTGTTGCCGCGAGCGCCCTGGCGAGCTGGGTCTTGCCCGTACCGGGTGCATCCTCTAAAAGGATGTGTCCCTCAGCGAGCATCGCTGTGACGGCATAGCGAACCACAGTCTCCTTTCCGAGTACGGCTTGGCCGACGTTCGAAACAATGTGGCGGAAGGCTTGGGAGAACCATTGGGCTTCCTCGTTAGACATTGGCATTGTTGTGGTTCCTTTCTTTCATGATCTGCTGGAGGCCCGCTAGGGCATCTGATAATTGCCGGATGTGACAAATTGTCCGGTGCCGCCGTCGGTGCAGTCGATCTTCACGACGACTCTGTGCCCCACACCGGGCCCCGGTTGTTTTCTTTCATTGGGTCCTTGAGTCCATGGTTTCCATCTTTCGTTGAGACCAACACTGGTGGACACAATTTGGCAGGTGGCATTTCCCACAAAATCATGGGTTTCGACCCACATGACGTAACACTCAGTGCCAACCGTGTACTGGCATTTTGTGCCTGTCAGCCCCATAGTGATGGAGGGTTGGACGCAGGACTGTGTCGTTGCTGTCCTTTGGGTGACGGCACCAATTTGGCCCAGGGAGTCCACTGCACGCACCTTAACGTCGTAGGACAGCCCGCAGCCGCTTCCGAGAGTCGCTGTTCCGCTTAAGCTTCCTAGAGTTGTCCATGTCCCGTTATTGATACTGACCTGCATGGAGGAAACTGGGCGGCCATTCGCCGATGGAGGAGACCATGTGTACTGGGCTGTATTGACCCCTGTGGTTGCCGATAAGCCTGGGGCAAGCGGAAGGCCATAGGGTGAACAGGTTCCTGCGACGATTTCCGGGCCATTCTCTGTGTTGCCTTGGACAGTTGTACTGGCCCACACATAGATGGTGACGGTCTCAGCATTAGACATCCAGGTATCTGTTGTACCGGAGGTATGTGTACCGAAGTCGCCTGCACATCCACAGGATGCACGCCAGTGATAGGTCACCTCCGAGGCAGAGGCTCCATTCAGTGCAGCGGGGTTGAAGGAGATCTGGCATGCCTCATCTTTGTCGACTACCAATGCCCCCGAAACCGCACCTGGGGGGTTGACCGCTCGGAACCCGGATGACGGCGGTGAGAATGCCCCTTGACCAGCCTTGTTCGTACCAGCCACAGTAAAGGTATAGGCCGTCGTACTGGTGGGAAGAGTCGTGGTCACGCACGTGGAGTTACCTGTAGCCGCTGCCTCATAGATCACCCCTGTCGAGGAACGCAGAGTATAGGTAGAGATCGCATCACCGTTTTGATACGGAGTGTTCCAACAGACTCTGACTTGGCGCTCAGCACCAACCGGGTTCAGCCTGGTCCATGTTGGTGCTACCGGTGCATCGGGGACACCTGCTGGGATCTCCCCGCGTGACAGCGGTGACCAGTGACTGTCTTCCTCACATACTCCGGGGGCTTTGTTCTTCGCACAGACTCGTACTCGGTATTCTGTTCCGTTGACCAGCCCAGTCCAGGTATAGCTGGTCTTGGTTGTGTTGATGATCGACGGTCCTGACCCAGGAGCTGGCTCGATCATCAGGTCATAGGAGGTCACTGGGGACCCATCGCTTCCCTTGGGGATCCAGGTCAGCACCAGAGACTTATCACCGAACTTGATATCAGGAGCCTCCAAGGGGAAGGGGACGATATCGGGACGGGCTTCGTCTGACCATTCTGAGGGGTCGGAGGTGCCCACCTCATTGGTCGCAGTTACCCTGAATTTGTAGGGCACATCATTCTGGAGGCCGTCGAGGGAGCAGGTGGTGGCAGGACACTGCTTGACATACCCATTGTCGCTGGTGACCGTATATCCAGTAATCGGGGTCCCATTGTTATTCGGGGGCAGCCAACTGAGGATGACTAACTTATTATCCACTTTGTCGATGTGCAGCCCGGTGGGCGGGTCCGGCTTTCCGCGTACCGTCAAGAAGATCCGGCCCTGGACCTGACGGTCCGGGTCCTCGGTAGCGTCTTGGATGGTATATCGGACCACCATTTCACCGAGGAAATCTGGTGCAGGGGTCACTGCAACACCGCCGTTGCCGCAACCGATGACAGCCATGCCGCGTCCAGACTCTACTAAGGCCTCGACCACAGTGAGCGGCTGCCCTGGGAATGGATTGGTGTCATTGGCTACAACGTTGACACATGTTTGCTGACCTTGGTTTGCATCAGGAACAAAGTCGTTCACAGCGACTGCCAAGGGTTTCTTCGAGCCCACGACTGTCACAGTGACCTGTCCCTCGTCGGAGTAGCTGCCCGCCGTGACTTTCACGCTCACCCGAGCAACCGTACCCTTGGGCACATTGACATTCGAACTCGCAGACAGAGTTGACCCGCTCAAGGAAATATCCATGCCGGCAGGACGTGTTTCATCCGTGATGGAAAACACCAGGATTGCTAACTGCTGCACCCCAGTCACCAAGCCGGCCAGATTCAGGCTGGTCGACTGACCCACCTCAACCTCGATGGCGGCATCTTCGATGTGCACAAGATAATTCTTTTCGTCTCCAACTCTGGGGATGATCGTCACAGGGATCGAAACAATGTTCCGCAGCCCCGTGGAGTCTTCGAGGGTTTCGCCGTCGGTCACTTCCAGGGTGACTGCGGCTGGTCCTGCATAGTCTTGCGGAGCCTGGAAACTCAGTTCAGTAATGGAGACTGCTTCAGCGGCGCCATGCCAGGCTGAGATCTTCGCAGCTTCAGTGACCCGAGGAGTACGCCCAGGGCGCACAATGATGTGATCACTGAGTAAGAAGGTCACCGAATCACCCTGCTTCACCTCGATGCCGATCGTGGATGGGTCGATCTGAGGAGGAGTGGTTTCTCGGCCGGGGACAGTGATGAAGCCATGGCCAACTAAGCCGTCCTGGTTGGTCAGCCAATAGTCAAGGATCTGCAGTTCAGCGGTGATCGGCACGGTGACCATACCGCCATCGACGATCAGTGTGGGATCTGCGACGCTGACTGTGGTGGTCATCACATCTCCATCGGGATCGCGGTCGTTGTCACGTACGGACAGTGTGACACTGTCGAGGGTGAGTACTTCCGCAGCAGTGACCACATCATCGCCGAGAATAGGCGGGCGCAGTTTCAGATCAGGATTGACCACGACCACGATCATGCCCGTACTGGTCAGACCGGAGGCATTCGCTACCTCGTATGTCCCCCAGTAGGAACCTGGTGTGGTGGGTACTGTGACGACCACATCGTTATCACGTGTGAAGGCAGTGAAATCATCCGAGGTGACTGAATCAGCCACGAGAACACAGCATGGTTTTCCGTTCGGGTCGGAATCATTCGCAGTAACTGGGATCGCCACTTCCCGCCCTGGCCGGGTTTCGATGATGTCTGTCAGAGCGATCGGCGGAGCATTGGAATCGTTAGCGGAAGCGATACCGATCACGACCCTGCCCACAGCTTCAAGACCCCGACGGTCAGCAACAACATAGGTGAATTCGTCGTTTCCGTCGGTGGTATCCCCAGGAGAATACACAAACCCTGTCGATGTGACTTCGGTGATCTGGCCCTTCTCGGGGGCTGATCCAAGGCCCACCAGTGAAACAAAGTCACCATTAGGATCGATCCCATCCAGAGGAATACTGATCACCACTGGGCGCCCTATCAGCGTACGGATTTCAACCTGCTTAGGTTTGGGCGGCTGATTGGCGACATCATCAGCGATGACATAGATCGTTAGGCGTCCCGTTGCTGGCTCAGCCGAACCCTTGATCGCAGCCGTCTGGTACAGGGCGGTATAGGTGCCAGGGGTCATGCGGGCATGGATGCGTA